>NZ_LWFX01000084.1:0-1095 GCF_001635175.1 Alcanivorax sp. HI0083
CCCTGGCAGGGCCGTCAAAAACCATTAAGGCTGGGCCAGCGGTGACGCCGGTGCCTTGCCCAGCAACGGCTGGGCACGGTGAAAACGGGTGTCGTAACCGGGCTGCCAGGGAAACACGCCTTTGGGATCCGGCCAGACCATCTGCAGCGCCGGGTACGGCGCCGGCAGGCTCTGGTAGAACCAGTTGGCAAAGCCCAGATATTCCTTGTAGTGCGGAAACGCCACCGGCAGAAACATCACTTCCAGGCCGTCGGCAATGTCGTTATACAGACGGTAGGGCTGGTAGGGCTTCTTCAGACCACGAATGCGCACGGCGGCGCTGTCCAACAGTTTGCTGGCCAGCGCATCTTTCAGACCCACCACTATCAGTTCCGGGTGGTTCAGGTTGAGGAAATGCCCCACGCTGAAGGTGTAGCCCGGCTGGCCATCGCCACCGGAGACGGCAAAGTGATGCCAGCCCTTGCGCTGAATATCCGCCAGCAGTGCTTTGTCTTCGGCATCTTCCGGCTGTGGATAACGAAATTTGCCGGGCATTTCATCAAGAAACATAGGGTCATCATCGGTTCAGGCAGCGCCCTGGGGCACTGGCAAGCGGTTAACGCGGTGTGATCGCAATCATAACAGACTCCGCCTTCACTTGGTGCCACCCCTCACAGCTGCAATACTGGGGCGAATCCAGAACAATGAGGATTACCCATGAAACGTGCAGGCTTGCTGGTAACCGCGCTACTGGCCACCCCTCTCGCCCACGCGGCCCCCGGCGTGGCGATCTATGGTGGCGGGTATACCTGGGATACGGAGCTGGAAGGCAATGTGGCGTCCGGCGGCGCCAACATCGACGTGCAGGATGACCTGGGCTTCAACAAGGCCGACCAGAACGTGCTCTACCTGGGGGTGGAACACGCCGTACCGCTGGTTCCCAATGTGCGCCTGCGTTATATCGACCTGTCTGACAGCGCCAGCAATATCATCAGCCGAAGCTTCACATTCAATGGGCAAAATTTTGTTGCCAACACTCGCGTGGCCACGGATTTTGACCTGGAGATGCTGGACGGCACCCTCTACTACAGCCCTCTCAACAATGCCGTGAAAGTG
>NZ_LWFX01000085.1:0-643 GCF_001635175.1 Alcanivorax sp. HI0083
CACCGGGATCTGGGGCGACTCAATGTGGGCGCCACCCTGACCATCGGCAATTACCTGGCGGTGGCGATCATGGCGGAGTATATGGCTCAGCAGCCGGGTGCGCGGGTGCATCTGGAAGTGGCCAACACCCGTTCGATTGTGGATCGGGTGCTCACCTTTGAGCTGGATCTGGGGCTTATCGAGGGCGAGCTGAACCACCCGGACCTGGAGTTGTTGCCCTGGCGCGAGGATGAGCTGGTGGTGTTTTGTCGCCCGGAGCATGCGCTGGCAAGTAAGGGAGCGCTGACTGACGACGATTTGCGGGCGGCGCACTGGATTGTTCGTGAGTCGGGTTCCGGTACCCGGCAGACCTTCGAGCGGGCCCTGCACGGGCTGGTGCCCGAGCTGGACCTGGCCCTGGAGCTGGAGCATACCGAGGCGATCAAGCGGGCGGTGGAAACCGGCCTGGGCATCAGTTGCCTGTCGCGGGTGTGTTTGCAGGAGGCGTTCAAGCGGGGCTCGCTGGTGGAGCTGGCGGTGCCGCACCGGGATTTCAGTCGGGAATTCTATTTTGTGCTGCATCGCCAGAAGTACCGCAGCCCTGGCATTGAGAGGTGGCTGGAATTATGTCGCGAATCCGTACTGTAACCCGTCGCGGCCTGTG
>NZ_LWFX01000086.1:0-679 GCF_001635175.1 Alcanivorax sp. HI0083
CCCCCCGCAGGCTGAACAGCCACCGGACGAGCCGATTTCTGTTCTGCCAGATCAGCGGCCAGTTGATAATACTGTTGACGTAATTCACTCAGCTCACGGCTGCTGGACCGCTGCTCCAACCACAACACCACCGCCAGCGATGTGGCCACCAGGGCGAGCCCCAGTGACAGCCAAAGCAGCCTGGAGCGCCCGCCTTCTGACATGCCGACTGGCCTCTGCCGTGGTGCAGAAATAAACGGTGCAGATTCGGTATCCGGTAACGGGGCCGGCGGCGCAACCGCCAACACGTCCTGATTAAGGCCCTGTAAACGGTTTGCTTTACTTTCCGACAACGGGGTATGCGGCATCTTTGCCATGGCAAAACGCTCTTTTTGATTATTGTTTATTTCACTCAATCTGCCAGTGAGCCGGCCTCTCCCCCCGGAGAACGCCAGCTACTGCCGGTCATACAATCAACGGCCTTCCAGTGAATCCAGACGGCTATTGACCTGCAGACGATAAGCATCAAACGCTGCCACTGCGGCTTCAACGTCGTCAACCCGGGCGTCCAGTGTCGAAATCTTGCCCTGGGCTTTTTCCACCTTGTCCAGACCGCTTTTCAGGCTGGCTTGCTGACGCTCAAGCTGCTTGATGCTGTCCACCAGCACTTCCACCCGTGTCTGCATTTGCCCGATCTGGC
>NZ_LWFX01000087.1:0-849 GCF_001635175.1 Alcanivorax sp. HI0083
CTAGCGGGATTTCGCCAGCCGAACCATCACCAGGATCGCCAACGGCAGCTGCAGCTGGTGGCCGAACTGGGTCATCGACTGGATCGCTATATCCGCTCGCGAATGCTCCACGCCACTTTCAAAATGGTTCGCAAACCGGCCCATGCGGCGGGCTTTGCGAACCTGTATGATTTCATGGATCGCAGTTTCCGGGTGATGAAACCCGTTCCCAGCGTTGGCTTGCTGCTGGAGCAGCTGGCCACCCGGGAAGACGCCATCATGGAAAAGGTTTTCGCCTGTCACCCATCGCCTTTCGAGAATTGATATGTCCGACGACAGCAAGGTCACACACTTCGGCTACCAGCAGGTGCCATGGCAGGAAAAACAGCAAAAAGTGGCCGGCGTATTCCGCTCCGTGGCGGGCAAATACGATGTGATGAATGACCTGATTTCCATGGGCAGCCATCGCATTCTCAAGCGCATGACCATCGAGCTGGCCGGCATTCGACCGGGCCACAAAGTGCTCGACCTGGCAGGCGGCACCGGCGACCTGGCCATCAAATTTTCCCGGCTGGTGGGCGAAACCGGCCAGGTGGTGCTGGCCGACATCAACGACGCCATGCTCGACGTGGGCCGCGACCGCCTGTTCGATGCCGGCTGCAGCCACAACACCCAGGTCACCCAGGTGAACGGCGAATGCCTGCCCTTTGAAGACAACAGCTTTCACTGCATCACCATTGCCTTCGGCCTGCGCAACATCACCGACAAGGACGCAGCCCTGCGCTCCATGCTGCGGGTCCTCAAGCCCGGCGGCCGCCTGCTGGTGCTGGAGTTCTCCACGCCCACCAACAAGCACTTGGCCAAAGCCTA
>NZ_LWFX01000088.1:0-14254 GCF_001635175.1 Alcanivorax sp. HI0083
TGTTGCGTACCGCGTGAGGCTTGTGGCGTGCCATGCACCAGATCCACGAAAATATCTTCCAGCGAACTTTGCCGTGAATGCAGGTCCTTAAATTCAATACCCTGCTCGCTCAGGTGACGCAGCAATTCAGCAATGCCCGTGTTTTCCTGGTTGGCATCGTAGGTATAAACCATCGAGTAGCCCTCATCGGCCAGCGCCAGCGCCTCGTCCGCCATGGCGGCGGGAATCGCATCAAGCGGTTCTGCCAGGTGTACTGTCAATTGCTTGCGCCCCAACTTTTCCATCAGCCGGGACTTTTCATCCACCAGGATAATTTCGCCCTGACGGATAATACCCACGCGGTCAGCCATTTCCTCGGCCTCTTCAATATAGTGGGTCGTCAGAATAATGGTGACGCCCTGCTCGCGCAGCTGGCGAACCATTTCCCACATTTCCCGGCGCAGCTCTACATCCACGCCCGCCGTAGGCTCGTCCAGAAACAGGATCTTGGGCTCATGGGAAAGCGCCTTGGCAATCATCACCCGTCGCTTCATGCCACCGGACAACATCATGATCTTGCTGTCTTTCTTGTCCCACAGCGACAGCGCCTTGAGCACTTTCTCAATGTGGGCATCATTACGCGGCTTGCCAAACAGCCCGCGGCTGAAACTCACTGTTGCCCAGACGGTTTCAAATGCGTCGGTGGAAATTTCCTGGGGCACCAGACCGATGGCGCTTCGTGCGGCACGAAAATCGGTAATGATGTCATGGCCATCGGCGAGGACCTTGCCGGATGATGGATTGACGATCCCGCAAATAATACTGATCAGGGTCGTTTTGCCGGCGCCGTTGGGGCCCAGCAGGGCAAAGATCTCCCCGGGCTGAATCTCCAGATTGACCTCTTTAAGCGCCTGAAATCCGGATTCATAAACCTTGTTAAGATTGTTGACCGAAATTACTGCATCCACATTGTCTCTCCTTCAAAGGACGCCTTCCCACTCTCACTGCATCGCGCCGATGGCAAGCATACCTTATACCGGCTAACCATTATGCACACCCGGTACCACCTATGGGCGCGGATATGCAGGACGACCAGCACGCTCACGAAACCGCCGCAAACTCCGGGAGTCGGCGCCCCGCTTTCAGGCTCTTCGCCCACCACCCAAGTACCGCCATTTGCTGCGCCAGACGCTTCTCTGCGCGGGCCTTCTGCTCCTCCGATTGCCAGCGCCCATGGGCATCAAATTCGTCACCGGCATTGATGATGCTCACCACATTGCGCACTGTCACTGCATGCAACTCGGCATAGACCAGCCGTAACAGCTCTACCGCTCGCAACCCACCGGACACCCCGCCATAACTGATAAACGCCACCGGCTTTGCTTTCCAGGCCGCACTGGAGATATCAATGACCTGCTTGAGGATGGCTGGAAAACTGTGGTTGTACTCCGGCGTAACCACTAAAAAGGCATCGGTCTTTGTCAGCCTGTGATGCAACTGCCGCACACTGGCGGATGCTGCATTCGGAAAATCCGCCGGCACAGCAAAATCACGGGGATCAATCACCTGCAGCGCAAAATCGGGCAGATCCCGAATCTGCTCTGCAGCCCAATTGACCAGAGTGTCACACAAACGCCCTTCACGGGTACTGCCGTACACCAGAGCCAGAGTCAGCGGATCGCGCGTGGCCATATTACCTCCTGAACAGTTGACGACAATGAAGGCTCAGCGTAAAACCTCAATCAATATTGAGGTCAATATTGAAAGAGACAGGGAGCAGCTATGACCCTCATCAACGCAAACGATATCGGTAAAGCCCTGACCGTGGGGGAAGTGGCAGACCGGAGTGGGGTTGCGGTATCCGCCCTGCACTTTTATGAAACCAAGGGGTTGATCCAGAGCTGGCGCAGCAGTGGCAACCAGCGCCGCTACCACCGAGATGTACTGCGCCGTGTCGCCGTGATCAAGGTCGCCCAGCGTATTGGCATTCCCCTGGCCGAAATCGCCGACGCCATGGCCAGCCTGCCCGACGGCCGCACGCCCACCGCCCGTGACTGGAAGCGACTCTCCGCACGCTGGCAGGAGCAACTGGATGCGCGCATTCATGCCCTGACCCAGTTACGTGATCAACTGAGCGACTGTATCGGTTGTGGGTGCTTGTCGATCAAGGCCTGCCGGCTGCGCAATCCCTATGACTCACTCTCCGAGCAGGGCACCGGGGCCCAGTTACTCGAGGATGAACAATGACCCTGATTCCACTTCTGCCCGGGCTTTCTCTGCGAACCTTCTGCGCCAAAAACACTCTGTCATTGTAGCCTGCGACTTTTGTCGGCATTCATTTTGCCGACCGTGACGTGGCAGAATGGGGGCCCTATTCTTTACTGGACCCAGCATCTGAACCCCGGGCACACCCCGCCCAACTCTTATTAACCGCAATCAGGAGGCAGTATGAACGAGAATACCGTAACCGTTATCCCCGGTGACGGAATCGGACCGGATATCGTGGATGCCACGGTACGGGTACTGGACGCGCTGGATTGCGGTCTGAAATTTGAGTATGCCATCGCAGGGCAGACCGCTCTGGATCAGGGCCTGGAGCTGGTGCCGGAAGACACCCTCGCCGTGCTCAAACGCAACCGCCTGGCGCTGAAAGGCCCTATCACCACCCCGGTGGGCGGCGGCTTCACATCCGTGAACGTGACCTTGCGCAAGACCTTCGACCTGTTCGCCAACGTGCGCCCGGCCCTGTCCATTCCCGGTGTGAAATCCCGCTATGACAATGTGGACATCATGACCATTCGGGAAAATATCGAGGGTATCTATTCCGGGCTGGGGCAAACCGTCAGTGACGACGGCGAAACTGCCGAGCTGCGCAGCCGCATCACTCGCACCGAGTCTGAGCGCCTGCTGCGCTTCGCCTATGAAACCGCCACCAAACAGGGGCGCAAGAAAGTCACCGTGGTACACAAGGCCAATATCATGAAGTCCACGTCCGGGCTGTTTCTGGATGTGGCTCGCAAGGTTCGCGAGGACTACCCGAATCTGGAACACGAGGAAATGATCGTGGACGCCACGGCCATGCAGCTGGCCATGAACCCTCATCGCTTCGATGTGATCGTCACCACCAACCTGTTCGGCGATATTCTCTCCGACCTGTGTGCCGGCCTGATCGGCGGCCTGGGCGTAGCACCGGGCGCCAACATCGGCGAGCACGGCGGCCTGTTCGAAGCCGTCCACGGCAGCGCCCCGGACATCGCTGGCAAGGGCATCGCCAACCCCACCGCCATCATGCTGGCTGGCGCCATGATGCTCGATTACATGGAACAGCACGACAAGGCCAAAAGGTTACGCCGCACCGTGCGACACGTGGTCGGCCAGGGGGAAATCGTCACTCCGGATCTGGGCGGGCGCGCCAGCACCACCGAGTTTACCGATGAACTGATTCGGCATCTTACTGCCTGATTCCACCCACGGCCGCACCGCAACGTGCTGCAGGCATATCGCCCGCAATGCCATAAACAGTGTCTACCCCAGAGCGCGCAGGGTTCATAGAGAAAGACTTAGGAACCCTCTGCCGCTCGACATTCCCAGTGCCGAGAATGCCTTTTCCTCTGGGGAGGCATCGCGCTGCCGACGGCAGCCCCTCGGCCACACCAGCCCCACGTTTTCTTTCACCTCCTCGCGACACAGGAAAACGTGATGCACTTCACGATCCACTCAGCACCCGCTAAGCTAGTCCCTATCCTCTAATCAGGGGAAGGGAACACTGGTGGCTCTTCTGCAATTGCCGTTCGGGTTGGGGCCCGAAGAAAGCGGCCACCTTGTACGGAAAAGCCAAAACAAAGCGACACGCTCCCTGGTGAGCAGAGCCCGCAGCATCTCCACGCCTGCACCCAGCCGCTCGGCAAGCCACCGGAGCGCCGACCGACATAAAGATACACACCGGAAGCATTCACCATGGGGGCATCGGAATGAATCCAGCACAGATACTTCAAAATGAACCCGACCTGCTCCATGCACTCTATGGCGCGCTCACCCATCCGCAGGGTTTTCATACCTTTCTGGAAAAGCTGACCAACGCCATCAAGGGCTGTGCCGCCCAGCTACTGGTCATCAACCGGCAGCCCTTGCGCATGGAGCACCTCTGGTATCACGGCCTGTCCGAAGAATTCATCACCTGGTATCTGGAAAACAACATGATTGCCCAGGACGTGGTCACCAACCAGGCAGTCAAGCAGGCGCCAGGGCTGTTCCAGGCTGCCCTGCCCCTGCTGCCAGACTTCCAGCCCGATGAAGATTATTCCAAATGGGAAAACGAACAGGACATGCTGGATTCCGCCTGGCTGCTGGTTGATACCACCCGCACCCACAGCTTCGTGCTCACCATCCAGCGTACCGTTGCACAAGGCCCATATCAGCAGGCGGAACTGGATGCCCTGAATCGACTGGTTCCGCATATCCGCCAGACCGTACAGCTTTACCGGCAACTGGAGACCCGTAACCAGGCGGCCTCCTCACTGGCCGCCATCATTGACGTTCTCCCCGACGCCACCTTTGTCCTCGACAGCATGGCCACCATCCTCTACTCCAACAAGGCTGCCCGTGAGCTGATCGCCCGCGAGCGCTGCCTGGGCATTCGTGACGAACGCTTCCGCTTCGCAGAAAGCGATGTCCAAAGCGCCTTCTTTCGAGCCTCCGCCCAGGTGGTTCGCTCCAGCATGGGCAAGGAAGCCTATTGCAGCGAGACCCTGTTTCTCAAACGAGAAGGACGCAGCCCACTGATATTCGTGATCCGCCCCATCGAAAGCAGCGACCTGCTTGCCGGTGGCGCCCTGGTCAGCGCCTACGAAACAGACAACCGCCCCCTTCCCCGCGCGGAGCATATTGCGACCTATTTCGAGCTGACTCCTGCTGAAGCGCAGGTTTGTGAACAATTGGTCAGCGGGAAAGACGTACAGACAATAAGCGAACAGTTGGGCCGCAGCGTCTCCACTGTGCGCTCGCAGATAAAACAGGTTTTCCAGAAAACCGGTTGTTCCCGACAGGGGGAGCTGATCAGCCGAATTCTGGCAGCGTTGTTGCGGTAGTACTCACCTCTGTCATCCCTGTGTTATTCGTTAGCACCCCCTTCACGAGGACGCTGAATGAATAGATATTGGAGTGTCAAAACCTTTTCTCCTAACCGTCCAGAAAGCATAAAAAAAGAGGGGGCACGCCCCCCTCTTACCTGGATACAAACGAGGTGTTATTGAGGAAGAACCTCACCTTCGCCAACAGGGTTGGCCTCATCGCTGACAAAGAACCCGAGCAAGCTCTCGGTAGAGCCAGCAATATGACGGAAATCGACAATCACAGCATCCGAGCCACTGTTCTTGATCGGCGCAAGCGTCCAACTGCCGGTATTACCCGGAGTGCCTTCAGTGAACCTCAGGGTGCCGCTTGTCGTGGCTTCCCAAGGTGCATTAATCGGGTTTGATTCTCCATCGTCCACGAAGGTCATCGTGCCCGTGCCATCTTCGTTGAGATAAATATTGGCCTTGTCATTTTCGCCAACCAGGTCAATGCTGAAATCAATCTCCATCCCTTCGAAGAAGCCATCTTCTTCACGCTCGACGATAACAGTACTGGCATTCCCGGCCAGGTCTTCCAGCTCCACAGCGAAACGGCCAATACGACTGAAACTAAAGCTGCCGTCGTCGGCATGAGTAAAGGCCAGGTCGCCCCACGGTTGCTGTTCATAGGACTCAAGCGCATTAGGAGAATCTGCATCATACAGCCCCCCCGGCCCGTCCGTTTCAGCCTCAACACTGGAGATAGTGAAAGCGCCACCGCTAGTCGAATAGGTTCCCCACTCGGAAGACACCTCTATCGGAGAGGCGCCCTCATAGGATTCCTCATTGGCATTGTGCGCTATGGTGTAGTTGGAATCGTCCAGAATGGTCAGCACATTGAAAGCGCCGCCCTCTTCTGCCAGATACCAGGCACCGACAAGCGGATTTGTCGAACTTTCAATCGCCGTAAACGTCACCGTATTGTCTACGAATTGATCATCCGACAGCTCTTCCGTGACAGTAAGAACAAACTCACTATCGGCCAACTGTAATGTCACGGTTTCACCTGACAGATCAGACAACCCACCACTATTATCGGATTCACCGGACACCGTCAGGGTTAAGTCGCCAGATACGGGATCCCAGGTATAGGTTCCCCATTCGGCAGTTGCAGCCTCTTGATCACCATCATCAGCATTTGAATGAGCAATGATGTAGCGATCATAATCCAGGAAACTCAATACATTGCGGCCATAGTCGTCTACAAACAGCCAACTGCCGCGTAGATCGGCCTGCTGAGAGGCGGCGAAATGCGCTTCGGCCTCTTCTTCTGTTACCAGGGTTTCACCGATCGCCGTTTGCGCCTCGGTTTCAAAAGCGCCGGCAGGCTGATTCACCTCTACATCCTTGCCAACAAAGCTATCAAGCGTTTGCTGACTAATGGTGATGCCGTTGTCAGGATTACCGTCGTCATCCAGGGTCTGAAGCAACCGCAGTACATTGGTTACCACATCCGCATCGTTACCTTCGGCCATATCCGCCGGCGTGACACGCCCGGTTGCCGTTACGGCTGGCAGTTCGGTATCGCCAATGCTAAAGATGACGGTATCACCCTCAACATAATTGTATTCCCCCAGAGCCGTGGTCGTTCCGCTCTTGTTCCCTGGGGACGTCTGATAGCTGATACCCGCGACCGCGCTATCGGTGAATACCCCTGTCTCCGTCTTTGCGGAAGGCTCTGGCGCCTTACCACCACCGGACGAGGAGCCCCCGCCCCCACAGGCAGTGAGCATTACCGCCAGCGCCAATGATCCATACTTGAATGTTTTCATGTTCCCTCCAGTGCGAATAAAACTCTTCGAGGACACTAGAAGACCACTGGCGTCCCCGGCGCGCATCCCCCAAATTGGGGATGAGCAGCAACTAACTGTTAACCCCTTGGTATTCAGGCGGGGGCTGATAGGAAAAGGAGAATCAGCCCGCGCTGGAGAGCAGAAAAGGCGTGCGGGAAGGGGGCATCTAGCGTTGTACAGACTGTACCGAGAAAGGGGGGGAGAGGCGCAGAAAATAACCTCGGCGTGACGGTAAGAGCACGGCGACATAGCAAGCCACCGTCACTCCGGAGTTATTCGCTACGCTCACCCCTTCGGGGCCAGACGTCGTCTGCTCTGCGCTTCACTTGTGCCCCGGAGTCTCCCTCAAAGCATCGTAGCCTTTTCAAACACTCTGCCAACGGAAGGAGATCCCGGGGCGAGCCCGGGATGACGGTGGGTTATTGGTTTGCTTAGTCTGCCGTAAAGTTCAGGGTGAAATGACACACGGATTTCTGGCTGTCGTTATTCCATGTCCAGGTTTCCGTTCCCGTGATCGTTCCCGTTATCTTCGGTGACTCACCCGGGTGATAGGTGGCTTCCCAGTTATAGGATTCCTGTGTATAGAAGTAATAACAGCGTTGCTGCCCGTCTGCATCACAGCCTTCGTTTTCCCAAACCACATCACCAACCTCTGACAGAGAGAGGATTCGGGTATCTTTGTCATAAGAGCCAGAATCACTGTAGCTGCCATCTTCATCGGTTCCTTCCAGCGTAAACTGGTCCAGGTCAGCCTTCAGCTTCCAGGTTTCCGAGAAACTTGAGCTATCACCGACGACCAGATCACCAATCGTGCAGCGCATACTGTCATTGTACGGAGGGTTGTTGGCCTCAATCAGCGCACCGGGTTGATAACTGGCGACGGTTTCCGTGATCATCAAATCCAGCGTTGTCACAGAGTTGGTCGGCTCTGGATCAATACCATCCTCAATCCCGTCATCATCCGAGTCAGGGTCAAAATCATTCGGGTCCTGGCCGTTGGGCAGGCCGTCACCATCGATATCATCATCGGCCACGTCCCCTACGCCATCATTGTCAAAATCTTCCTGGCCAGGATTAGGGATAAGAGGGGCATTATCCAGATCATCAATCACGCCGTCCTCATCCGTATCCTCTTCACAGGCATCACCAATGCCATTGCTGTTAGCATCGGTTTGACTGGCATTGGGGGTCAGGCGGCAGTTGTCAGAAGTGTCGGCAACGCCGTCCCCATCATCGTCGCTGTCACACACATCACCCTGGCCATCGCTGTCGGTATCCAGCTGGCTGGCATTGGGGATTGCCGGGCAATTATCTTCGGCGTCGATGATCTCATCGTTATCCGCATCCAGATCACAGGCATCGCCGATACCATCATTATCGCCATCCGCCTGGTTAAAATTCGGCGTTTCCGGGCAGTTGTCTTCATGATCCAGGATTTCATCGTTGTCCATGTCCTGGTCACAGGCATCCCCTGTACCATCGGCATCCTCATCCTCCTGGTTCGGGTTGGCGATGCCAGGACAGTTGTCTGCGCTGTCAAGGTGGCCATCCAGGTCGCTATCCGCTTCCAGATCTGGGTTTTCCACGGTTTCATCCAGATCCTCGGGGGGATCCACCTCGACTCCGGTTTGTTCTGTTTCTGATGCCAGCAAATCTTCCATGTCACTGATNAGAGTATCGGTGCCCGGCACCTTAACCACGCTCAGGTCCTGGTTCAGATCATCTACCACATTGGTACCGGAAAACCCGGAGATAGGGGCGCCATCAACTTCCCCGTCTACAATTCCATCGCTGGCGTCTTCTGCCAGCATGGCGATAACCTCATCGGAGGACGCCGGCGTACTTGTTCTACCCCCGATCCCGGTAGCTACGGCAACCAGCGCTTCATTCGCCATGCGATATTTCACGACGGAGGAGAAATCCGCCTCCTCCATGCCTTCCACATAGAGAGGCGGTGTTTCAAACAGATTCAGGGCTGGATCAATACCAAACCCCAGCGTGGTAGCGACTTGCGCCTGCGCCGCAGCAAGCTCGCTATCGAAGTTTTCTGTTGTGAGCGCTTTATTGCTCAACAGCTCTACCACCATTGTGGTCATCGGCGTCGCATAAACCGGCTGATTTCCACTCAATTGCGACTGGGTCACAATGGTTTTCAGCGTCTGCATGGCGGCACTGCCGTCATCGGTGGACAAGTCCGTGGTTTCTCCGTCGACGGTAATCACCAGCAGGAAAGGCCCCTCTACTGGCTTCAATGTCAGGCTTTCAATGGCTGCCTGCTGATTAGTGCGCGTTTCTCCGACACTCGCACCCTGCAAATTTTCCGCAGCCAAATCAATGCGATAAGCCGTGACGGGTGCATTGGCCAACGGCCCCTTCACGGCGGCCCCGGACATTTTCATCCCGGAGTTGTTCCCACCATTGTCGGCGGGCGCACTGCTGCTTCCACCACCGCCACAGGCGGACAACGCCGCCGCCACACCAATTGCCAACGCGCTTCGTATAAACCGGCTCTTTGTCGTCATTTCCCCTACCCTCATTCGAGTTTCACCAACGGCAGCGCCTGTCGCACTGCCATTCATTCACTCAAAGAAAAGTAGCCATACTGAAAAAAATCCACATCCCCCAAATGGGGGATAAGCATTTGCTCACCGGGAAACCACTTCTTGCATCATTGCATGGGAGAAAAAAAGGGAACCAACCTACGCTTGAGAGCAAGAAAAGCCCTAATCCGTGAGGTGCGCAGGCTTGACTGATCAGGGCCTTGATCGATATACCCTTGATCTGACTACGAAAACTCGGCCCACGGGAAACATTGCCTCTAACGGCAGGAGATCCCGGACCAGGTCCGGGATTAGGCGGGATACATTCAAGGAAGTCGAATACGCCTCTTCCTGGTAATTCTCTGTACGACCCCTTCGGGGGCAGTCTCTGGCCGTTCTGCGCAGAGTCTTTACCCCGAAGCCTCTTTCCGGCTATTGGGAAACTGTCAGTTTCCCTGCCAAATCTTATTCCTCAGGACAACCTGACCCTGGCTCCTCCATGATTGAAAGCGTGACCGGAATAGGATCAAAGTTATCGGCAAGGTCTACCTCTGTATCAACATACATATAGTAGGTTTTGCTGCTTTCCAGTTGCTCACTGAAAGGATCGCCATCCCACCCTCCGCTTGCCCCCATGCAACTTTCGTCGTCGCAGAGCCATGCCTGCACGTCAATCTCGCCAGCACTTGCATAACCGCAAAAAAAGCCGCTCGCTGACGGTGAAAAGGAAAAGCGATTACTCTCCCAGGTACTGTCAAAAATATAGCCTGAGACCTCACCGCCGGAGGATGGCACCGGCACGATGCTGTCTTCATCTATCCCCACATCACCAGATCCATCACCCGACCCATAATCGCCTGATGACGTATCACCATCACCACAAGGGAGAAACGCTTCACCACCGATCAAATCCAGATAATCCTGGGTGTAGTAGAAGTAGGTTTTGTCAACCTCTACGGCGCAGGAGTAGGGATAACTGGATTTTGCAGGGCACTCACCGGAACGGTAGGAGTAGCCGAAAGAATCTTCCATAGCCAATAGCTCCTGCCTTGCCGCCTCTGTAGGAAGGGTGGCTTCTGTACAGGATCCATCAACAATAATATGCGCAGGGTAATCCCCCCCGCCGGTATCCAGGATTGCCTCACTTCCCTCAACATATTTGAAGACCTGCTCTCCTCCCACGGAGACCATGACCTCAGCATAATCCAACGGAATGCCCGCCTCCTGTGCCTGGCGCTTGTCCTGGCAGCTGGCAATATTGTCGAAGCCGACCAGGCAATAATCGAAAGGATTCCCCTTGACGACACGTTCCGGGATTTGTTCGCTGCAATCAAAGGTTTCGCTGGTTTCCACGCCGGTAACATTATTGCGATAAGTTCCTTCTACCGTCACATCCCCACCAAACGCCGACAGGGTGTAATTGCCAATGGGCATATATAGCTGATTGTCCGATGAACTGTTCTCGCCACAAACGGCCAGCTCTGTGGAGCCTGGGCCGCGCGTCGCCAATCCGAATTGAAAGGCATACAGCCCTTTACTGCTCGCTCCCTTGGTATTGAACAGCAACCGGAAGGTACAGCCCTGCGCATCGGAGACCTCGATCATGCTGGCAGGGCTGGCAACCAGGCCATCATTGGATTCCACAATTTTTCCTCGGCCATAATCCCCAGTCCGCAAACCCAGTCCGGTAATACCGTTGGCCAGCCTTACGCTTGAGATCAGGTAAGCCTGACCGTTTTCATGCAGTACATCCGCAGGCTTCGTAAATTCGGGGTCTTGCGAACCTATGGCATAGGCACTGCTGTCGATAAGGAAGCTGTCGCCATTATTGAGGGACAGGGTCACGTTGAGGGGATCTGTGCTGGTGACACTCAGGTCAGCATCGGAAAAGCCCGCTGCGCAGCCTTCAAAGTAACCGTAATTGATAATTTCTATGGCATTGAAGTTCCCTGGGGCAATATCGGTGACGCGACTGCCTTGGGAGGTAAGAATCTCCATTTTCTGGAAATCCACTCTGGCAACCTCTGCCTCGGTCAGCATTTCCCCTTCACCCGCTGTATCAGCCAGCAAGCCTTGCACGTCGATCTCATTGGACCAGTCCAGGAAGGCATTGGTCGCCACCTCATTCACTGAACTGTCCAGCTGGATACCGTTATCCAGATTGCCATCGACATCAATGCTGACCAGATATTGGATCTTGAGAGTGCCTTCCGGAGAGAAGGCATCTGGAATCAGATGACTCAGCGGGGTATAGCCTGTGCCCGTCACGGTAGCCAGCAGGGTGTCACCCACAAAAAAATCGACGCTATCGCCCTGTTTGTACTGATAGCCTCCGCCAGCATCCACTTCACCTTGAATGCCAGAGCTGGTGACATAACGCAGGCCGGTTATCGGCCCCTGAATTTTGCCACTCCCCGCACTCTTTGCGGCGGCCGAGCTGCTGCCATCGCCGCCGCCCCCTCCGCCACCACAGGCCGTAATAACCAAAGCCAGCCCCATGGCCAGAATCTGCCTGACCGCTTGCACTCTATTCATGATGTCGCCCCCTTTCGCATGTATTCGATGAAACCCTTTCTTTCTCAATTCATCACAAAGAAGCAGGCTAACGGGGACAAACGATGCACACATCCCCAATATTGGGGATGGGTAATCACTTACCGTTCAGACCAGAAAATACAAAGCGTTTGAAATAAACCTGAATGAAAACTAACCCGCACTGGAAAGCAGGAAAGGAACGCGGGGCTGAGTAACCTGCTGTTGGACAGGAAGGGCTCTGACCAGTTTGGTGAGCTGGGCCTGGCTGGTGACTTCGGTTTTGATAAAAATGCTTTTAATCTGGCTACGCACCGTGTGGAGAGAAACATTGCCACTGGCGGCAATATCCGCCGGCTTTTCGCCCTGCGCAACCAGGGCCGCAACACGCGCTTCCGCCGGGGTGAGATCCAGCAAGGAGGCGAGCTTGCCAAGATCCATCTGCGACTGCTGTTCGCCATCCACCAGATAGATAGCAACGTGCGCGGGGACCGGCATCAGGCTACTGTCTGCATCCGGGTGCAGGGGAATTACCTGCATGAGCAAGGGCGTGCGCCCGCAACGCCATACCGGGACGACACCGCCAGTTACCGGGGCATGGACATTGCTGCCATCGAAGGAAGCGGCGAGCAGTCTATCCAGTAGATCTTGTGCGGCCTTGTTCTTTAGACGCAGTTTTCTGGTATGCATGCGAAGAGAGGGTTCTGCACGCAGCATTTCCCAGGCAGACTCGGAGGCGTACACCACCTCTTTGCGAACATTCAGCAACAACATGGCACCGAACCGGCCTTGTTGCTCCAGATAATCCTGCTGTTGTTTACGCTGGTGGATAATTGCTTCAAGCCGAAGAGCGCGGCGAATATGTGGCGTTAGTGCATTAAAGGCATTGGTCTCGTTACGGGTAAAATGGCCCTGCCCGCCGGTACGCTGCATAAACATCTGTATGGTCTGGCCTTCGTGCTGCCAAACCGTTCCGCTGGCACCATGGTGAATATCCAAACCACGGGCCCAATCATTGAAGAACTCGGACCGGTAGAACGTTTTCTGATCGCAGNTACCATCCAGAAATGAGGAATAAAATTTACCCGGCGGCAGCGAAGCCAATCCGGGTCGCCAGGGGCAAAGGTTCACATAGTGCTCTACAAACGCCTTGTGAGCACTGGCATCGGTGTTAACCTGCACGCCGTTGAACACTTGGTCGGCATCCTTGTTCATCACCAGGATACGCGCCGAACGACTGCCAGACAGGCTCACCATCCGGTTCAGGAACTCCTGCCAGCCGGATTTTTCGTAAGGTGCGTAGTAGAGGGCGTCCAGTAAAGCATTCAGCCCTTTGCCAACAAACATAACCCGCCTCTTTCTTCCCCCTGCTCAAACAATACCACAAAGATTATCGTCCCAAGCTCATGTCTTATACCGGCAAATTCAGCACCAGCGCGGTCAGTTGTGACTGGGAATGCGCCCCGGTCTTACGGTAGATATTTTTGATGTGATGGCGGACGGTGTGCACAGAAAGGTTCAGTTGATCCGCGATTTGCCCCGGCTTTTGACCGCGCGCAATTCCATTGGCAATCCGCGACTCCGACTCGGTCAATCCCAGACACTGTCCGATCAACTCTTCTTCACTATTTTCTTCGCTCGGCTCTGCGACGATAAAGACCGCCAGCAAACCATGCGACAGGAACAACGCTTCATCGCGAGGCTGCACCGTACTGACCAGCAATCGCATAGACTCCTTCCCTGCATCGCCAATGTTCACCATCCCGGTGTATTTGCGCGTTAGGCACTCCTGCATGAGCGCATCCAGCTGCACCTGAGACTGTCGAAAGGACAGTCTCAGGCGATTCTCTTCGAGCCTCACCGAGGCTGCTCTCATCAACTGCTTCTCTGCTTCCGCAGACACGAAAACCACGTTCTGCTGACCGTCCAGAAGCAACATGGCTCCCTGTCTTTGCCGGTAGACCGCAATCTGACGATCATCCAATAGTCTGGCGGCTTCCTCCTGACGAAGGGCTCTGGCAATGTGCGGCATTAGCCCTTCAATCAATTCCTTTACAGCAGCCCCAAACTCGCCCTGCTCTGCTGGACGCTGCACAGTCAGCACCAATAGTGCATCGTCCGTATCATGCCGAACATCACACAGGGTGAGCGCGGACGCGCCACGGCTGTCGGACTTTGCAAGGGCGCGGCTACTCTGATAACCGCCCAGTCGCTGGTCGTTCTCCCTATTCAGCATCAACAGTTGAGCGGATTGCCCACCGCTCAATACACTGATCCGGTCCAGGCAATCCTGCCATCC
>NZ_LWFX01000089.1:0-500 GCF_001635175.1 Alcanivorax sp. HI0083
CGTGACCGAAAAACCGGGACGCGAGGAAAACGCCCCCCCCGCACCCTGCCCGGTGAGCGCCGACCCGCTTGGGCATGATGAACTGCTATCATTACGCACCCAATGCGATCAGATTCTGGTGTTCTGATGTTGCACCTGCTTGGCTTTTCCCCTGACGATAACAACACGCACCAGCGCTTCTCGGCGCTTTACACCCGTGGCGACATTTGTGTCTTCACCGATGCAGGCCTGTTACTTGCATCACAGCTGGAGCTGAAAGGAGATGGCTACCTGCTGACGCATTCATCCTTACAACTCCCGGACAGTGCCCTGCCGGTGATAGATCATGCGGGTCTGATCGCACTGATCGCCGAACACGGCCCGTGCACCAGCTGGTATTGAAACGCCTCTACGTACCATTCTTCACGCAACACGCCTTAAACCCGATGAGATGGAATCATGACTGAACATGCTTTTGCGCCTTTCGTTCGCACCCTGGGCCGCGGCAAACGCGCCCGCCG
>NZ_LWFX01000090.1:0-573 GCF_001635175.1 Alcanivorax sp. HI0083
CATGGCACGCCAGCATCCGGCGGACGACCTGTTGATCTACTGTGTCTCCGGGGCAGGACAGGTGGCTTACGGAGGGCTGAGCCAGCCGGTTGAGGCCGGTGAGCTATTGCTGTTGCCTGCCGGGCTGGCCCATCGCTACTACGCCAACCCGCAGCGCCCCTGGAGCATTTACTGGGTGCATCTGGGCGGGCCTGAAGTGCAGGGATATTTCGACGAAATTGCCGGGCAACACCAGCCAGGCATCCGTAAGGTCCGGGTCGGCGTCCATTCCCGCCTGGCGGAGGATTTTCAGGCGTTGATGGCGGCAGCCACCAGCGCCCAGCCGGAACACCTGATTTACGCGGCCAACCTGCTACGCAGCCTGCTCGCCTACGCGGCCCTGATGCGCCGCCAGCACCAGGTACGCCACGCCACCCTGGATGTGGCACGGGTAAACAGCTACCTGCAAACGGCCATGGACCAACGCCTCAGCCTGGATACACTGATCGCCGCCACCAGCGATTTGTCCCGCTACCATTTTATTCGGGAATACAAACGCCAGACCGGGCAAACCCCCATGCAGGCGTTCCTGCG
>NZ_LWFX01000091.1:0-908 GCF_001635175.1 Alcanivorax sp. HI0083
CATGTACCTGCAAGTCATCGACCCCAAAGCCGCCAGCTACGGCGTGGACGACTATGTCATGGCGGCCCAGCAACTGGCCCAGACCACCTTGCGTTCGGTGATCGGTAAAATTGATCTGGACAAAACCTTCGAAGAACGTGGCGAAATCAATATGGAAGTGGTTCGCGCCGTTGACGAAGCCGCCCAACCCTGGGGCGTGAAAGTGCTGCGTTACGAAGTGGCCGACATCAACCTGCCCGTATCCATCAAGGATGCCATGGAGAAACAGGTCCGCGCCGAGCGGGAACGTCGCGCGGTGGTTGCTGAATCCGAAGGTGAGCGCCAGGCCGCCATTAACCGTTCCGAGGGTGACCGCCAGGCGGCGATCAACCGCTCCGAAGGTGAAAAGCAGGAGATGATCAACATCTCTGAAGGTGAGAAAATGAAGCAAATCAACGAGGCGGAAGGTCGCGCCCGTCAGATCGAGCTGATCGCCACCGCCACCGGCGAAGGTCTGCGCCAGGTTGCCTCTGCCGTGAAAGAAGACGGCGGCCAGGAAGCCGTCAGCCTGCGTATCGCAGAGCAATACGTTACCGCCTTCGAGAAAGTCGCCAAGGAATCCACCACCATGCTGCTGCCCCAGGGGCTCAGCGATATCGGCGGCACCGTCGCCAGCCTGCAAAAAGTCCTCAAGACCGTGGAAAAGACCCCCGCTTGATTTCCAGCCCTGCGAGCGACCGCCATGCGCTCGCTCGCAGGATTATCCCCTTCTTCAAACTCTTCGTCCCCTGCTAGCGCCCCGCAAACCTCGACCTGTTCACCCTTTCCTGGTGAACCCGAATAAATGAAAAGCCTGTTATCTGCTCCATGGTAATTAACCTGCCCCTGCTATAGATTTTATAAGGACAGGAATTCTGACATGGAGAGTA
>NZ_LWFX01000092.1:0-290 GCF_001635175.1 Alcanivorax sp. HI0083
GGACAGCTCACCGAGCTGGTATACGACCTGGCTCGCCACTTCAATTTGCGCGATGACGAACGCAGTGACTATGCCATAGAGATCGATCCGCGCACCGTGGATCAATCCCGGCTGGGATTGCTGCGTGGGCTCGGTTTTAATCGCGTCAGCCTGGGTGTGCAGGATCTGGATCCGCGTGTGCAGAAAGCGGTCAATCGTGTCCAGCCCTATGAGCTGATCCGCGATACCATGGCATGGAGCCGTGACTTTGGTTTTCGCTCTATCAATACCGATCTGATTTACGGCCTGCC
>NZ_LWFX01000093.1:0-658 GCF_001635175.1 Alcanivorax sp. HI0083
TCGATCATGGGCTGCATGTTTTCCCACAACCGGGCGCAGTAGGGGCAGGCCATATCCGTGAACACATAAGCCACTCGTTGCGGCTGCTGTGGGCCTTCCGCTACCCAGGTGCTGGCTTCCAGCTTGGCCAGCAGGCTGTCCATGGAGGGGCCGTCGTCGGCCTGGCCGATCAGGGGCATCAGCAGGGTGAGCAGCAAGGCAGCAGGTTTGATCATGGAGTGTCTCCCGGAAGGTGTTGGCTAAGAAAGTGATGCAGGCTGGCGTCGGAGAGGGGGCCAAAATGGCGCCCGACTTCCTGGCCCTGCTGATCGAACAAAAGGGTTAGCGGCAGGCCACGGTTGCCCGCATAGCGACCCAGATCCGCATGTGGATCCAGTAACAGGTGCTCAAAGTGGAGCTGCCCTTCGGTGAGGTACTGGCGGACCTGATGGGGGTTCTCCCCCTGATTGGCAAGAATAAAGCGCACCCCGGGGTAGCGCTGCTGCCCGGCCTCAAGCACAGGCATTTCCCGCCGGCACGGTGGGCACCAGGTGGCCCACAGGTTTACCAGCGTTACCCCGCTGGATGCCGCTTTCAGCGTGGTGGCGTCCCCTTGCAGATTGTACAGGGTGACCTCCGGTAACGGGCTGGGCGTTGGCGACAGGGCTTCCAGTGCGGC
>NZ_LWFX01000094.1:0-846 GCF_001635175.1 Alcanivorax sp. HI0083
GTTTGAACCACCCTGGGAGCCAAAACTCAGCTGCACCGTCATGGTTTCTGCCGAGCCATAGGTCTGGAACCAGCCATGGTCCATAATCCGGTCCAGGCCAAGAATCTCGCCATAGAAGGCCTGCGCCTTGCCCAGATCGTCCGTGGCCACATTGGCCATGATGCGTGTCACCTTCATCGTTACCCCTGTCATTCTTTCTTCATTCTTGCTGCATTGTTCTTGCTGGCGTTTTCTTGCCTGCTCCAGGCACTAAACCATTCTTTCGCATGCTAGAATGAACCCTGTTCAATATCGACAGTCTCATCCCATCCGTCACAGACCTGCCCGCTGCCTTCATCCAGGAACCCTTATGTCCTCCGACTCCAGTCGCTTGCTTCGCCTTTCCCTCGCTCTGGCTCTGGGGGGCTTTGGCATTGGCAGTGGCGAGTTCGTCATTATGGGACTGATGCAGCGCGTGGCCACCGACCTGCAAGTCCCGGTGCCGGATGTGGGCTATGCCATCAGCAGTTATGCGCTGGGGGTGGTGGTCGGTGCACCGCTGATTTCCGCTCTGGCGGCCCGGGTGCCCCGGCGAGGACTGTTGATCACCCTGATGCTGGTGTTTGCCGTGGGCAACATGGCCAGCGCCCTGGCCACGGATTTCTGGACCTTCGTGGCCCTGCGCTTTCTGGCCGGGCTGCCCCATGGGGCCTACTTTGGTGTCGCCGCCCTGGTGGCAGCCTCCGCCGTGCCCTATCACATGCGTGCCCGCGCCGTCGCTCGGGTGATGAGCGGGCTGACCATTGCCATCGTGGTTGGCGCGCCCCTGGCCACCTGGGCCGGCAATCTGTTCGGCTGGGAAGTGGC
>NZ_LWFX01000095.1:0-640 GCF_001635175.1 Alcanivorax sp. HI0083
CCACCTTCTGGGCCCAGTTTGGTCAGGTGATCAAGGAAGGGGTGGCCGAAGATCGTGACAACCAGCAAGCCATCGCTGCCTTGTTGCGCTTTGCCACCAGCAGTAACCCGGATTCGGTGACTACCTCCCTGGATGAATACCTGGACAACAAGCCTGCAGAGCAGGACAGCATTTACTACCTGTTGGCGGATACCCCGTCGGCCGCGCGGCAAAGCCCACACCTGGAAGTGTTCCGCAAGAAAGGCATCGAGGTATTGCTGCTCAGTGATCCCGTCGATGAGTGGATGGTGGGTTATCTGGAAAGCTACAAGGATGTGAAGCTGGTCAATGCTGCCCGGGGTGAGCTGGACCTGGGCGATGATGAACAGGCGAACAACGATGATCCGCTGATTCAACGCCTGTCCGGGAGCCTGAGCGAGCATGTGGAAGCGGTACGTGCCACGACGCGCCTGGTGGATTCCCCGGCCTGTCTGGTTCTGGCGGAAGACCAGCTCGGCCCGCAGATGCGCCGTATGCTGGAAGCCGCTGGCCAGCCTGTTCCGGAAAACAAGCCGGTTCTGGAGGTGAATCTGGGGCACGATCTATTGGCCAAACTGAGTGGCATCGACGCGGGTGAGCGTTTTGATGACCTGGCTGCACT
>NZ_LWFX01000096.1:0-531 GCF_001635175.1 Alcanivorax sp. HI0083
TCAGCCGTTCGAGGCTGCGCTCAGGCAAGAAAAGGATCTGGCGATTGTTCGCTATGAGTACGCTAACAGTCTGCTTTATACCTATCAGGAAGAGGCGCTGGAGCCGGCGTTGACCCAGTTGCAGGTGGCGGCGCAGTTGCCCGCCGGCTTTTCCATGGAGTGGCTCGACCGCGCCTATGCCCGCAAGCGGCTCAAGGAGGTGTTGGCCTGGCGCGATAGCGGCATAAGCTTCAAGCGCTTCGACCGAAAGCGGCGCAAGTACATGCTCAAGGAAAACGCCAATCTCTACGCGGTGACCCTGTCGCCCTTTCTGGTAGAATAAGCCGCTTGATGCCGGACGCCAGAGGCTTGGCGCTTTTGCCCGTTCCCGTTTGGGGCGGGTGGGGCGTGAGGCCTCTGGCGTTCGCCGTCCCGCTTTTAATCAAGGAGACACCATGAAAGTAGGTATTATCGGCGCCGCCGGTCGCATGGGCCGTATTCTGATCGAGGCGACGCTGGCCAACCCGGATACAACGCTGGCGGCGGCGGTGG
>NZ_LWFX01000097.1:0-874 GCF_001635175.1 Alcanivorax sp. HI0083
CGGCGTAAGGCAGGCAAGCAAATCGAGCCAGCCGTGTTACCGCTTTCCCGTGAAGCCTGTGCGGTGCTGGAGCAATGCAGGCGACAATGGGGCGATTACACGACGGTATTTCATTCCCCAATCACTGGCGGCCCACTGACGGACGTTAAAAAGGGCTTTGCGGCGATTCTGGAAGATGCCGGGATTGAAAACTTCCGTTTCCACGACCTGCGCCACACATTCGCCAGCCGTTTGGTTATGGCTGGTGTGGACATTAACACTGTGCGCGAATTGATGACCCATGCCGACATTAAAATGACGCTGGTTTATGCGCACTTGTCACCAGACCACAAAGCGAAAGCCCTGGATATGGCTTTTGGGGGTGAGGGATGAAATTTAAAACCGCAGCCGAGGCTTGGGCATATTCACACCAGAACAATGAGGATCTGCTAGATCTACGCTGTAGTGGCCGCCAGTTCGAGGCCATGCAGATTGTTGAGGAACACCGGGAGAAGCACGAAAGCGGCGACAAAACCGCCTTGCCTTATGCCTTGGCGGCCTGCGCCCGTCACGGGCTGGTGATGCCTGACTGGCTAGCTGATGCGGTATACAACGGCATTGTGCGTTGGCACGACTTTGAGGCTAGGACGCTGGATGATGCGCTGGAGGTAGGACGCAAGAATAAGCGGGCATCTGACGAGATGAGATACCGGCGTCACGGGAAGGCGGTGTTTGATCGTGTTCTCAAGCGCCGCATCAAGGGGCAGGGCGTTGATTCTGGTATGTTTGATGACATCGCGAAGGAAATGGACTTTCCCGGTAATGGTGCCGGATTCTCTGGAGGAACAGCGAAGAACTGGTATTACCGATTCATTAAAGAAAACAAAATTTCCGT
>NZ_LWFX01000098.1:0-354 GCF_001635175.1 Alcanivorax sp. HI0083
CTGGCGATGCCGCCCAGCTGGTCGATGGCCTGGTTGAGGCTGTCGGCCAGGGCGTCGCGGCAGGCGTTGCTGTCATCGGTGTCCGCGCAACGCAGGGCCCGGTACGGGTTGGCGCTGGTACCCAGGGCCTGCTCCAGGACCCGCTCCAGATAGCCGTAGTAGCCATTGTTATAGGCGGACCCACCGGCACCGGGCTTGTTGTCACGGCCCATCAGCGACAGGTTCTGGCCGTCCACGTCTTCCACGGCGGTGATTTGTGGCAGCAGGGTGTCGATCATCAACGGGTACCAGGCATCCATCAGGGCCACGGCGGCTTCTTCATCGTAGTTGCCGCTGCCGTCCCGGTCGCGGCGC
>NZ_LWFX01000099.1:0-4018 GCF_001635175.1 Alcanivorax sp. HI0083
GCTTTCATTCTTGGCTTCCTGATTGTGGTCGCCGGTGGCGCATTGACCTTGTTTGGCCTGCGGGCGTCGGCGCTGCGCAGTGATACCGGTTTCAAGCCGGTATCGCGGGAAGCCTTCCTGCTGGGTAATAACCTGATTCTCCTTACCGCCACATCCGTGGTGTTGATGGGAACGTTATTCCCGCTGATCGGCGAAGCGCTGGACATGAAAATTTCCATCCGCAGCCCTTACTTCAATGGCTTTTTTGTGCCGCTGGCCTTTGTGCTGATTCTGTTGATGGTGCCGGGCATGTTCAGCAACTGGAAACGCCAGGACGGCAATACCCTGCTCAAGCGCATGGCACTGTTGGCCCCCGCCGCCATTATCGCCGGCTGGTTTGGCTCCCGTCTGCCAGACCCAAGCCCCTGGCAGGGAGTGTTGGCGATCATGCTGGCCCTGTTCCTGGTGTTTGCCCACGTGGACGATGTGGTTCGCCGGGCCCGTGCCTACAAGCAAGGTTTTGTCACCGGGCTGGGCAAACTGGGGCGCGGCTACTGGGGTATGGTGCTGGCTCACTGTGGCTTGGCGGTATTGATTGCCGGCATTACCCTGGTCAGCTTCCACGAAGTAGAGCGCGACATTCGCATGGCGCCGGGGGATACGGCGGAACTGGGGCACTACACCTTTGTGTTCGACAGCCTGGACGAATACCGCGGGCCCAACTTCGATTCCACCCGTGGTCATTTCCACGTGAGCCATGACGGTGATCCGGTGGCGGTGATGCACCCGGAAAAACGTACCTACCACGCCAGCCGCCAGGTAATGACCGAAGCGGCCATCGATGCCGGTTTCTGGCGCGATCTGTATGTAGCCCTGGGAGAACCGCTGGATGACAGCAATGCCTGGGCGGTGCGTATTTACTTCAAACCCGGAATTCGCTGGATCTGGTTAGGCGCCTTGATCATGGCCCTTGGTGGTGCCCTGGCCCTGACAGACAAACGTTACCGCCGTAACCGTTTTGCGGCCAACGACGCAGGAGCTGCCAATGAAAGCTAATTCTCCCTGGGTGTTTTTGCCCCTGGTCGGCTTTGTGTTGCTGGCGGTGCTGTTGGCCAGCGGCCTGGGTCGTGATCCACAGGAGCTGCCTTCTGCGTTGGTGGGCAAACCGGCACCGTCGTTTTCCCTGCCGTCGTTGCTGACCGAAGAAACCTATACTGAAGAGTCCCTGAAAGGGCGTTGGCAGCTATTGAATGTGTGGGCCACCTGGTGCCCCACCTGCCATGTGGAACACCCGTATCTGCTGAAGCTGGCGGCGCAGGGTGTGGCCATTTCCGGGTTGAACTACAAGGACGAGCTGCCGGCCGCCCGTCAATATCTGGCTAACCTGGGTAACCCCTTCACCCATGTAATTGTGGATGCCGATGGCCAGCTGGGACTGGATCTGGGGGTCTATGGGGCCCCGGAAACTTTCCTGATTAACCCGGCGGGGGAGATCGTGTTGCGCCACGCGGGGGATTTGAATGCCCGCGTCTGGGAAGAAAAATTTGTTCCTTTATTGCCTACACAGTCGCCAGCGACGGGGCAGGGTGAGGGAGAAGAATAATGCTGCGTATGGTGTTGCTGCTGATGCTGTCCATGCCGGCTTTGGCCGCCATTGATGTCTATCAGTTCGATAATGAACAACAGGAACAGCGTTTTCGTATCCTGTCTGAGGAACTGCGTTGCCCGAAATGCCAGAACCAGAGCATTGCGGATTCCGATGCCGGCATTGCCCAGGATATGCGAACGCGAGTGCATACCATGATCCTGGAAGGCAAAAGCGATGAGGACATCGTCGACTATTTTGTCTCTCGTTATGGTGACTTTGTCAGCTATCGCCCGCCGGTGAATGCCGGTACCTCCATTTTGTGGCTGGGCCCCATTTTGTTGTTATTGGGTGGCGGCGTAGTGATCGCTATGTTGCTGCGTAACGCCAGCCGTAAAGCGGCAGCAGAAGATGAGAGATCCCAGGGTAAAGAACCGGAAGAGGGCACGAAATGATGTTGTGGTTGATGGCGCTGGTTCTGTTGCTGGTGATGGCTGCGGTGCTGTGGATGATGTGGCGCCGAGAAGGGCGCAAAGCCGGCAAGAACATGACGGGCGCGATAGGTATTCCCCTGGTGATGGTGGTTCTGGCCGGCGCCGGTTACGGGTTTATCGGTCTTAACGAGCACACCAGCACCTGGTTGGGACATAAACAGGAATACGGTGAGGTGGCGCGGCAAATTATCGCCGGGCAACCACCGGAGAAAGCCGCCTCTGAAGTGCCCGCCGGGGCCTTGGTGCGGGTGTTGCAATCCGAACTTTCCCTGACCCCCTCTGCCGTTGGTTGGTATGCCCTGGGCGCTCTGTATGACCAGTTGGGAGCGCCGGCGCAGACCGAAGAAGCCGCTCGCAAGGCCTTGCAGCTGAACCCGGATGATGCCGCCATGCATCTGCTGCTGGCACGCGCCTTGATCGAAAAGAATGAAGCACGGCTTACCGACCCGGCGCTGGACGAAATTCGCTGGGTGCTGGACCGTGAACCGAATCACGATGGGGCCTGGATGTTGTTGGCCATGTCGGCGGACCGGGCCGGGCGTTATGCGCTGTCGGAACAGGCCTGGGCGTCTTTGTTGTCCCGGCACAGCGAAGGCGAAACGGCGGAACTGTTGCAGCGCGGTTTGGATCGGGCCCGGGAGCAAAAGCAGCGTGAAGGGGTCTTTGCCAACCTTGGGGCGACAATCAGCGGTGAAGGCCTGCCGGCTGGTGGCACCCTGTTTGTGTTCCTTCGCGAAGCGGGAAGCACCGGGCAACCGCTGGCTGCACAACGGAAAGTGGTTCCCCATTTCCCCATTACTGTGGAGCTGACGGCGGCAAACTGGCTGCAGGGCTACCCGGACGCGCAGGCGGACCTGGTTATCGGTGCCCGCTACACGCCAGCACCGGGTGCCTCGGTGGATCAGGCGGCGATTACCGCCGTACCGGTTTCGTTACAACTTCCCCAGGCGCAGCCTGCAACCCTCGATTTGTCCCGCCAATAGGGGCTTGCCGCCCCGGGCTGCTACCTAAGTAGCAGCCCCTATCCCTTGTGATGAAGGGGGCCTCAAGGTAAAGTTGCACCCCTTCGGAGGCTGGGTTCCTCTGATTTGTACACCCATACGCTTGGAAATTACGCCAGTTTACGCCGTCTGCGGCGGGCATTGCGCCCTCTCGTGGGGTTAGCGTGGGCCGTATCCAGAGCCGTACGGCACTTGGCCGTGGCGATGAGGGTGAATAAATCAGAGGGACTTTTTGCCTCTTCTGACGACAGTAAGATGGAGAATCCTATGCGTGTCATCCTGCTTGGTGCCCCCGGTGCGGGCAAGGGCACCCAGGCGCAGTTCATCAAGGAACAGTTCAATATTCCTCAGATTTCCACCGGTGACATGCTGCGCGCTGCGGTAAAAGCAGGCACTCCACTGGGCCTGGAAGCCAAGAAAGTGATGGATGCGGGCGGATTGGTCTCTGACGATATCATCCTCGGCCTGGTGAAAGAGCGCATTACGGAAGATGATTGTGCCAACGGCTTCCTGTTCGACGGTTTCCCCCGCACCATTCCCCAGGCGCAATCTCTGGTGGAGCAGGGTGTCGATATCGACTTTGTAGTGGAAATCGACGTAGACGATGAAGAGATCATCGAGCGTTTGAGCGGTCGTCGCGTCCACCCGGCCTCTGGCCGTGTGTACCACACCAAGTACAACCCACCTAAAGTTGAAGACAAAGACGATGAAACCGGTGATGAGCTGGTTCAGCGTGACGACGACCAGGAAGAGACGGTTCGCAAGCGTCTTGAGGTGTATCAGGCGCAGACCCGTCCGCTGGTAGATTTTTATCAGGACCTGGCCAGGCAGGGCGAATCTAACGCACCGGCCTATGTGCGTGTTGCAGGCGTTGGTTCTGTTGAGGACATCCGCGACCGCGTGCTGTCCGCCCTGAAAGGCTGATGACGGCCTCCTGTGGGAGGCTGACAAAACGCTGT
>NZ_LWFX01000100.1:0-692 GCF_001635175.1 Alcanivorax sp. HI0083
TGTTCAAGACCTTGCGCCGGGGTGAGGCCGAAGTGGTGACCGATCACATCGAGCGGTTTACCGAAACCGGTATTCTGCTTAAATCCGGCAAGGAGCTGGAAGCCGATATCATTATCACGGCCACGGGGCTGAATATTCAGATGCTCGGTGGGGTAGAAGGCACCATCGATGGCAAGCCAGTGGAACCGCGTGAGTCGCTGGTCTACAAAGGCATGATGTTGCGCGATGTGCCTAACATGGCGCTGGTGTTCGGTTACACCAACTCATCCTGGACCCTGAAAGCGGACCTGGTGTGTGAGTATGTCTGCCGTCTGCTCAATCATATGGAAAAGACCGGTGCCCAGACGGTGATCCCGCGTGACAAGGAGAACTGCATCACCGACGAAAACTTCCTTGGTATGCAGTCCGGTTACATCCAGCGCGCCAATGACCGTTTGCCGCGCCAGGGCTCCAAGCAGCCGTGGATGGTAGTGCAGAACTACATGGTCGATTTGCCCAAGTTACGTTTCGGCGCCATCGATGACGGTATTCTGGAGTTTGATAATTACCAGCAGGGCAAAAAGAAAGGGCTGGTGGCGTCGATGATCGGCTCTGTGACTGGCTGAGCAGGCGACGCGCGATAGCGCGCTTGAATTGATGTTGAGCGTAAATGAAAAAGCCGCGTCCAGAATCTGGGCGCGGCTTTTTCATTT
>NZ_LWFX01000101.1:0-1086 GCF_001635175.1 Alcanivorax sp. HI0083
GCAGTTCCACGGTGCTGTGGTCCTGGTGGATCTTGATCGGGCCGATCAGGCGGCTGGGCAGTTTGGCTTCGTTGGCAATGGCGCCAACGATGTTGCCCGGCTTCACACCGTGGTCGTGGCCGACCTTGATCCGGTAGCGGCGCATGGTCTTGTCGCTGCGACCCTTGTCGTTGCGGTGGCGAGGGTTGCCTTCCCGGCGACTGCCCGCATGGGCGGATTCGCGACGGCGCGGCTCTTTCACCATTTTCGGTTCTTTCAGAATCAGCGGCTCACGCTTGAACATCATGGTGGCCAGGGCGGCCGCCATGTCGTTGTCGCTGATGTCCATGGCGTCACGCAGCTGGTTGACCAGCGCGCGGGCTTCATCAACGTTGGCTCCAGAGGTGAACCCGGCCAGCTGTTCCTGGAAGCGGGCAATGCGCTTGGCATTCAGGTCATCCACGGACGGCAGCGCCATCTTTTCGATGCTCTGACGGGTAATGCGCTCGATCTGACGCAGCACGTGTTGTTCGCGACGGGCCACAAACAGGATGGCGTCACCCTGGCGACCGGCACGGCCGGTACGGCCAATGCGGTGTACGTAGGCTTCCGGGTCGCCGGGCATGTCGTAGTTCACCACGTGGGTGATCCGCGGCACGTCCAGACCGCGAGCGACCACGTCGGTGGCGATCAGCAGGTCAAAACGCTTGTCTTTCAGGCGCTGTACGGTTTTTTCCCGCTGCTGCTGGGGAATATCGCCGTTCAGGGCTTCGGCACGCAGGCCGCGACGGTTCAGCTGCTCAGCCAGTTCCAGGGTGGCCTGCTTGGTGCGCACGAAAACCAGCACGGCATCGTGTTCTTCGGCTTCCAGAATCCGGCATACGGCGTCGAGCTTGTTCAGCCCGGCCACCGGCCAGTAGCGTTGGCGAATGGTGGTGCCGGTGGTGGCGCCGCCATTGTCGATGCGAACCAGTTTGGGTTGCTTGAGGTGCTGGTCGGCAACCTTGCGAATAACCGGCGGCATGGTGGCGGAGAACAGCGCCAGCTGGCAGTCATCGGGAGTACGTTCGAGTACCCATTTCACATCGTCGATGAAGCCCATGCGGA
>NZ_LWFX01000102.1:0-914 GCF_001635175.1 Alcanivorax sp. HI0083
CTTTCGTCAGGGCGATGGGAGGAGCTTTCCAACAGATTCAGGGCATCATTGTTGGCAGCCGCGTCGGTGGCGGCCTGGTTCACTTCCTCACCAAAGTCGGGGGGGATATACATCACGCACAGGTTTTCGATGCCATCGGTTTCCACCAGCTTGTTCACACCTTTAAGAACACCGTCGTAATAGCTGGGGCCGAACACGTAGCGATAGCGGAAGTCGCCCTGCTCTTCCATGGGCTTGGAAAGCGCCAGGGGAAGAATGCTGGGCACGTTGTTACGGTCCATGATCGGGAATGCTGCCAGGTTGTGGGGCGTCCCCAGGCTCATGACCATGGCGAAGACTTCATCGCGGCTGACCAGCTTGTTCACCGCTTGCGTTGCCTTGGGAACCTGATAGGCATGGTCTTCGACGATATAACGAATCTTGCGGCCATGAATGCCGCCCTGCTCGTTCACTTCTTCGAACATGTCGTTGGCCACCTGCACCGCCGGCGACGAGAAGGCGGCGAACACGCCAGACAGGTCATGCATGCCCCCCAGGCGAATCTCGGTGTCGGTGACGCCACGCACGGGCTCGACCGCGGCACTTTCTTCATCCTTGTTGTCACTGCAGCCCACAAGGGCTATGGCGGCCAGGGCCGTCAGACAAAGCTTCTTCATGATGCACTCTCCTCTCGTACCATCAATACATGGAATCAATCAGGTGCTTGTGTTTTTTCTCCACGAAGGAACGCTTCAGCTTCATGGTGGCGGTCAGCTCCTCATCCTCGGCGGTGAGCAGCACATCGATCAGGCGGAAATACTTGATTTGTTCCACCTGGGCGAACTGTTTATTCACGTCCTGAACAATGCTGTCGATGAGGTCCAGCACCTCTTTGGCCCGACACAGGGAAGCGAAATTGGAAAACGGTACCTGGC
>NZ_LWFX01000103.1:0-1098 GCF_001635175.1 Alcanivorax sp. HI0083
CATCAGTGCCAGGTGTTTGCCGCTGGCGATCACTTCCTCGAACAGGTCCAGCAGGTCCTGGGCGTCGGCATCGGACACCACGCGTTGTGGCCAGAAGGTGAGTGCCTTGGAGCCGATGCGGATGGTGCGGATCTGTTCCAGTTCCAGCAGCGGTTCGATATGGGCGCGCAGGTTCTTGGTCTTCATGACCAGCGGGTCGCCACCGGTGATCAGCACATCGGAAATTTCCGGGTGGGCCTGAATGTATTTCTTCAGCTGGCCGGCTTCCTTGGTGGCGATTTTCAGATCGTTGTCACCGATGAACTGGGCCCAGCGGAAGCAGAAAGTGCAGTAGCTGTGACACACTTGACCCTGGCTGGGGAAAAACAGCACGGTCTCATTGTACTTGTGCTGAACGCCATCGATCTTCTCGCCGTCCACTTCCGGCATGTTGTGTTCCATCTGCCCGGCGGGGTGCGGGTTCAGGGCGTCACGGACTTCGGCGATGGCGGCTTTTATTTCCGCCTTGTCGCCGCCGCGCATGGCGTCGGCCACCTTGTCGAAGTGCTCCGGGGCCAGCATGCCTTTCTGGGGAAAGGTGAGCTGGTAGATGGGATCATTGGGTACGTTGTCCCAGTTGATCAACTCATTGATGACGTACTCATTGACCCGAAACGGCAGCACATTGGCGACCACGTCCATGGCAAAGCGGGTCTCGTCGTCCAGGCGTTTGAGCGGCTCGATCTTGTCGAGCTGGCGGGCCGTGTAGACCTTGAACCGGCGGGGTTCGTCGTAGCCGTGTTCAAAAGATTGAGCCAGCTTGTCGGTGCTCTCGCGAGTGTCCTGGTGCAGCGGAATAACCGTATTGGTTTCGGGCATGGTATCGCTCCTCATCATGCGCCGGCATGACGATAACGCCGTCAACACCGGTACACTGGTTGCCTAAACCAGCGGAATTAGTCGTTACTACTGATGGCCAGCGGCGGCTGGCGCTGAGTTGGACCTGTTTGGCCCGTTTAACGTGCGTCGGCGAGGCGACGCAGAGGACTTGGAACGGATCGCCCCCCAGCCTGATCGGGGAGGAGAGTGGTCATTTTCTGCACACTGTTTAATAGGCGC
>NZ_LWFX01000104.1:0-677 GCF_001635175.1 Alcanivorax sp. HI0083
CATCCTGCCCAGGGCCTTCGTAGCTGTCCGGCAAGGTGGTTTTTTTCTTCAGGGCACCATCGGGGCAACTGTAGCTGATATCGTCGCCGTCGATGATCAGGGAGAGATGCACCAGACCATTGGGATGCTTGGCCATCAGCTCGGTAAGGTCCAGCTGGTAGCGTTGCCAGCCATCACTATTACCCGGCAGGGTCAGGGTTTTCTGCCACAGGTAGCGGCCGCTGCGTGAATCCATGTCGGCTTCATTCAGTTCGCTGCCTTGCAGATACCGGCCGATGTTGTCATCGAATACCCGGAACGCCTGCACTTTCACCGAGTGCACGCCCACCGCTTCAAACGGTACGCTGAGTTGTTTGCCATCGGGCAGGATGGTGCCGTCGCCGACAAAACGCACCCCTGGCTTGCTGGTCATCAGGGTAACGGTTTTTTCCAGCTTGTCCGTCAGACGACCCTGGCTGGCGGAGCGCAGGCTGCCGTCAATCACCAGCTTCACATCGTCTTCCAGCTCATCCTGCGGATAAATGCGCAGGGTGCTGCCATCCACTTCCACGCGGGGCGCCTTGCCATTCAACGTGACCAGCCCTTTCAGGTTCTGGGTCGCTTTCAGGGCCTCGGAAAAATTCACCTGGACGTGGGGTTTGGGATAACTGACCGCCCGCACATTGGTTACCGCGAAG
>NZ_LWFX01000105.1:0-639 GCF_001635175.1 Alcanivorax sp. HI0083
CATTTATTGAACAGGGTCAAGTCTGTCACCGGCAACGGTACAGACGGTCAGACAATCGGGCATCAATACGTGTTCCCGGGGTCCATAATGGTTATGGTCCTTATTAACGGTTTTCGCTACATTGCGGAACAGTCCCTTACCCGATTGACCACGCAGGCCAACAATGAAAAAAACAGCAGAACGAGCAGAGCTGCTCAAGGACATGATTCAGGAAGCCATTGAAGATGGCGCCACCACCGTGGAAGACGTGCACCAGCATATTGCCGGGCTACCGTTTGACGCGCTGGAGAAGCTGGGCCTCTTTGAAGACAAGGCGCCAGCCCTGAAAGAAAAACAGCGCAAGACCATCGGCCTGGTGTACGACACCATTCGCAAGGTGAATCAGGAAGTGGGCGCGCTGATCTCCGAACAGTTTGCGGCACTGGAAGATGCGCGCACCGCAGCTAAAAACATGGACGAAAAAGAAGACTGATCAACGCCAGCTGGACCCCGCCTGAATATACCAGGCGGTCTCCTCCGGCCCCCGGGCAATATCAATCCCCATCGTCATCCCGTACCGGCGAGCGATCAGATAGCGAAACCCGCTACCGTAGCTATTGGCCACTTCGGCGTCTGACAAATCCGAAAGGCTTTCTGCGG
>NZ_LWFX01000106.1:0-847 GCF_001635175.1 Alcanivorax sp. HI0083
GACACCCGTTTCAATGAGTCCCTGGCGACCCTGGTCGGCCGGGAAGGGGCAGTGGATTACTTCGCCCATAGTGGTGAGCCGTTATCCGCCGCTTACTGGCAGCAGCGTGAACAGGTGCAGGATGCCTTTATGGCCATTGTGCAGGCGACGCGTGCGGCGCTGAAGGAACTGTATGCGTCAGCGCAGGATGCCGACGCGCTGGCCCGGGAGAAAACCCGTATCCTGCAACAGGCCCGCGACCGTTTTGCCCGTGACAGCCAGGCGCAGCCGGCCCTGAAAGCCTACGCCGGTTTCTTTGATGGGCGATTGAACAATGCCCGTCTTAACGGGGTCAGCGACTATAACGATTATGTGCCGGCCTTTGCCCGCCTGCTGGATCAGTGTCAGCGGGACTGGGGCTGCTTCTGGCAGCAGGTGGACAATTTGGTGGCGCTAACACTGGCTCAACGTACCGATGCCCTGGAGGGGCTTGCATGGAACTGATTCGCACGCCGCAGCCGGAACTGGCGGACCTGTTTGTGAAAACCCTGCGGCGTAATGGCTTTGCTGTCGACCGCCGGGAAGCCGACGGGCAGCACATCATTGAGCTGCAAAACCCGGCGCAGTATGAGCATGCCCACGCCTTGCTGCAGGAATTGATCAACGACCTGCGCCACCAGCAGCATCGCCAGCCGGTGGAGCCGCTAACCGGGCGTCCGCAACCGCTGTTGTCCGGTGGCTGGTTTGCCAGCATGGGCTGGGTGACGCGGGGCATTCTGATTGCCTGTGCGGTGGTGTATCTATCGACCTATGTGATCGGCTACTGTATCTATAATGCCTTCCTGTTTCCCCGGGTGGTGGAAGGGCT
>NZ_LWFX01000107.1:0-695 GCF_001635175.1 Alcanivorax sp. HI0083
ACCCCACTGACAACTGTCCGCTGGTTGCCAACCCGACTCAGGATGACACTGATGGCGACGGTATTGGCGATGCCTGTGATCAGGACAACGACCAGGACAACGACGGTATCGACGATGGGGTAGATAACTGTCCTGCCATTTTCAACCCGGAACAGGGTGATGTGGATAACGATGGTATCGGTGATGTTTGTGATGACGACGCGGATGGCGATGGTGTGGATAACACCAATGACAACTGTGTGTTCACGGCAAACGCGGATCAGAAAGACACGGATACCGATGGTATCGGCGACGTCTGCGAAGACGACCGCGACGGTGACACCATCCTTGATACCAATGACAACTGCCTGAACATTCCTAACACTGACCAGGCTGACCTGGATCTGGATGGCATTGGTGATGTGTGTGACGACGACCGTGATGGTGACGGCGTGGACAACGACACTGATAACTGCCCACTGGCTGCCAACGCGAACCAGGCGGACAGCGACGGTAACGGCATTGGTGACGTTTGTGATGGCGGTGGCGGTGATCCCACTGACACCGATGGCGATGGCGTTCCGGATGTCTCTGACAACTGCCCGATGATTCCTAATGAAGATCAGGCTGATGGCGATGGTGATGGTAAAGGCGATGTCTGTGACGACGACGGTTTCACCTGTTCCGCTACCACCACTTTCCAGCAGCTGGCCAAT
>NZ_LWFX01000108.1:0-697 GCF_001635175.1 Alcanivorax sp. HI0083
GCGTCAATCAGCAATGCGGAACTCGAAGATTTTGAACTGGCGTTGTGGAAAGTCCGCGCTGATTTCCACATGTTGACCGTCATGGTCGGCAGCAAAACCTATATTTCCAATCTTGATGAGGCTATTGACCAGGCTCAGTCCGGGATTGATTTGTTACGCCGTGATGCAGAAGGTAGCGAGGAGCGCTCTCTGGTTGCTGACCTTGAAAAGAGCTGGGGTATTTTCAAAGCTGCTGCAGAAAGCAACACCATGGCGGAGCAGGGGTTCACCAACTCTTACACCATCCAGGATGTGAACGAGTTGCCAGTGGAGATGTCACTGCGCATGGAATCGTTCACAGGCACCACCGACGGCAAATACGATGATATTCGCGAGCTTTCCGCTTACCTTCAGCGCATGACCTCAGAATACCTGAATATCGCTGCAGACCCGGCAGGGGGGATGGCGTCGGGCTCGGATGAAGGTCGCATTGAATTCAAGGATGCCGTGCCCGAATTTGAGCGGATGCTGGCAGCGGCGAAAAAGAACCATGCCGATGATGAAGCCATCAGCCGCGCCTTGAATCAGGTAGGCGTCAAGTGGATGTTTATTCGTGAATCCATGGTCAAGTTTTATGAAAATGCGGTGTCTTATCTGATTTATCGGTACACCAACCAGATGGTGGACACTATGAGTCTGGCAATCAGTCTGGCGTCCA
>NZ_LWFX01000109.1:0-496 GCF_001635175.1 Alcanivorax sp. HI0083
TTTCCGCCGCAAGGTGGAAGACATGGGTACCCGCAACTTTCCCGCCCGGGCCCTGAACAGCAATACCTATGGTGCGGTGCGCCTGATGGTAGCGATCCAGAAAGACGGCTCACTGAAAGAAGTGCGGCTGCTCAAGTCCTCCGGTCATAAATTCCTCGATCAGGCCGCCATTCAGAGTGTGCGTCTGGCGGCCCCGTTCGATGCGTTTACAGCGGAAATGCGCCGCAACATGGACGTGCTGGAAATTATCCGCACCTGGAAGTTCGACAGTAACCAGCGAGTGTCGTCGAAATAATAGCTGCGCTCGCTACCACGCGACTGTAGGAGTGCCTCTCGAGGCGCGAACCGCGCTTGCGCGGCAATCGTCCGCAGGACGATCAGGCCTGCCAGCATTCGACAGGTGTTTAGAAGGATTTGGTGTTTATCGTTGCACGCTGCCCTCGCTGTCGCTCGGATTCGCACCTCGAGAGGTGCTCCTGCGGTCTCATCCTGAAAG
>NZ_LWFX01000110.1:0-18395 GCF_001635175.1 Alcanivorax sp. HI0083
ACAGCCTGGAGACGCTTTATCAATTTGTAGACCCCAAACCATTGGCCAGTGCGTCAATTGCTCAAGTTCATGCGGCTAAACTAAAGAATGGTCAGGATGTGGTGATCAAGGTTCAGCGCCCGGGAGTGAAGAATGTTTTACTCACGGATTTCAATTTTTTGTACTTCGCCGCCAGAATCACCGAACGGTTGGCTCCGGGATTGTCCCGTTCCGCCATTTCGGGGGTGATTGAAGAGCTGCAGGCGGGGATGCTGGAAGAGTGTGACTTCATCAAGGAGGCGGGTAATCTCAAGGCGTTTAACGTCTTCTTGCGTGATACCGGCAATTCCCAGGCCATCGCGCCAGAGCCCGTAATGTCCCATACCACTGGTAAAGTCCTGACAATGGAGCGCTTCTTTGGGGTGCCTCTGACGGACATGAATGTGCTGAAAAAGTATACCGATGACCCGGCGGGCACTCTGATTTCTGCGCTTAACACCTGGTTCTCGAGCCTGATGCTGTGCGACTTCTTCCATGCGGATGTGCATGCTGGCAATTTGATGTTATTGGAGGATGGTCGGGTAGGGTTCATCGATTTTGGTATCGTCGGGCGGATTCGGCGCGAAGCCTGGGACGGCATGGCAACCTTCTTTGATGCTATTGGCCGAGGCGATGTCCGGCAGATGGCGGAAGCCATGGCAGTGATTGGCATGACCCGTGAGGAGGTGGATGTGGCGGCGCTGGCCCGGGACATTGAGGGGCTGCAAGGCTCGCTGGGTCAGGTGGACCCGTCTTCACTGGTGCAGGCGGATCGCAATGACAAGGAAGTGAATCGGTTATTAATGGATATCGTGAAGATTGGTGAAAGCCACGGCATTCGTTTCCCGCGGGAATTTGCCCTGTTGCTCAAGCAGTTCCTGTATTTCGACCGCTATGTGCAGGTGCTGGCACCAGAAATGGATATGTTCAGTGATAACCGCGTAGACATGTTTGGTGCCATTGATGAAATGCCGGGTGGCTTTCTGCACTAATAGCATCAAGCTACGACCTATGAGCCACAAAAAAAACCGTACCTGCGAAGGTACGGTTTTTTGTTTGGGCCTTGATGCGAGTGACGAGTAACGAGTTTCGAAACTCGTAGCTGTCATTCCACCGGATTGCTGCATTCCGCCCGGCTGGCGTCCAGCTTACAGCGGATCTTGCGTTGCAGGGTCAGCATGGTGGCGTCGTAGTAGTCTTTGTTGCGTAGTTGCAGGCGGGCTTCCTGCATCATGATTTCATATTCCTTTTTGTCTTCCTGCGGAATCTGGATCATCCAGTGTTCCGGTACTTTTTCCGCTTCGATTTCCAGGCGTTCCATGATCAGGTGGTAACTGTTGTAGAACTCTTCGCGTACCAGTTGTGCCACTTCGTTGGGGAATTTGTCCTTGCGGCCGATTAGCTGCATGGTGATTTGCGCCAGCGGGTAATCAATGATGCCGCCGTCCGGCTCCATGCCTTTGTAGAGTTCCAGGACTTCGTAGGCAACCAGAGGGGCGGCCAGAACATCCACCACGCCGTTGTTGAATTTATTGGGTGCAGACACGATGTCTGACGCTACCGGTGTTGCCCCGATTTGCGAGACCATTTCAGCTTGTGTGGGGTCGTAATCAAGCACAGCCACACGCTTTCCTGCTGCATTGGCAAGAGTGTTGATGCTTCTGTCGTTCACGAAGACATAAGCGCCACCCGCTGGAGCCAGGCCCAAAATCACATATTCACCGCTCACCATTTTGTCGGCGCTCTTTGGGCTGGCCAGGACTTGCAGCAAAATCTTCATGTGCTCCTTGGTAGGGAGCGCGCCGATAGCATCAATGGTACCGGTGTATTTGTTGAACTGACGGCCCCGCAATCCGGTAATAAGCGCAGCATCACAAATGCCGGCCTTGAGATCTTCGGCAACCACGCTTTCGCTGGTGTAGGGCTGCACATCCAGGTCAACACCATATTGCAGCAGGCGCGTACGCTGGTCTTCGGCAGCCTTGAAAATTGGCCCGGCACGGCCAGCAATATCCCAAATACAAATGCGCCGTTTGAGTGGTTCTCCCTGGCTGAAGCCCGCGGCTTTCTGCATGGCCTTGATGCGATCATCCAGGCTGCGGTTCTGGTCGAAGGCAATGGCACGTAATTTTTCTGCCAGCGCGGGGGTGAGTTCCACGCCGGGTGCAAAGCGCTCCAGTTCGGCCTGTTGGGCGGGGGTCAGATCAAGGGTGTCATCGGCGTTGAGAGCCGTGCTGCCGATCAGCAGGGAAAAAAGGATGAAGTGACGAAGAAATCGCACGATAGCCTCCGTGGCTATTATTGTTTGTTGTTGGCATTCAGCGTTGGCCGGTTACGGCATGACTGTTTCGGCATTGTGGGCAGGTAATGGTCGGCGCGTCGCTGGCTTGCCAGCCGGTACCGGTGGCGGTGCCGCCAATCGGGCGGCTCGGCCGGTACGGAGAGCGGGGGGCGAGTGGCGTGAACAAAAAGCGGGTTATTATTTATTCGGTGGACTGACTGCATTCAGGACGGCCGGCATCCAGGTTGCAACGGATACGTTTCATGATGCTCAGCATGGTAGGGTCATAATAGCCGCTATCCCGCAGTTTTATGCGCGCGTCGCGCATCATGCTGTTGTAATCCCGTTTTTCGTCATCAGGAAGAGGGATCCACCAGTGGGAAGGAATGCGTTTGGCTTCTCTTTCCAGGGCGACTTGTACGGATTGAAAGCTGTCCGCGGCGATTTCGCGAATCAGTGCGGAAAACGCTGGCGGAAAACGATCGGAGTGGGCAATAAGCTGTGCGGTGAGTTGCACGATGGGATAGTCAACGATGCCGCCAGCCGGTTCCATGCCTTTGTAGAGTTCCAGGGCCTGGTAGGCGATCAGCGGAGCGGGTAAAACATCGACGCTGCCGTTGTTGAACTGACTGGGCGCGGTGGCCAGGGTGCTGGCCACGGGCGTGGCGCCGATATGCGTTACCATCTTTGACTGGCCGGGGTCGAAGTCCAGTACGGCCACTTTTTTTCCGGCAACCTTGCCTAGAGAGTTCAGGGCGCGGTCGTTCACGAACAGGTAGGCGGCGCCCGCAGGGGTGATGGCCAGCGTCTGGTATTTATTGCTGACCATTTTATCAGCCAGCTGCGGGTGCGCCAGGGTGCGTAGTAGCAGGTTTACATGTTCCAGGGTGGGCAGGGCGCCCAGTGCATCGATGCTTCCTGTGAAGCGGTTGAATTGGCGAGCACGGAAACCACTCATCAGGGCGGCATCGCAATGGCCGTTTTTCAGCGAGGCGACCAGCACGCCTTCGTTGGTGAACGCTTCCAGGCTGATATCAATATTGTAGCGCAGCAAATCCACGCGCAGATTGGTGGCGCCGCTGTAGACGGGGCCGGATCGGCCGGAAAGGTCCCACAGGCAGATGTGCCGTTTGAGTTTTTCCCCTTCTGCCAGCCCCATGGACTGCCGTGCCTGCTTCAACTGCTGTTGTTGCTTGTCGGTAAGCGTCAGTGCTGAAGCATTGGCTGCAGCAACAAGAAGCACTGCCGTACATAGATATCGAAACGTCCCCATGACCGATCCTTTGTCATTTGATGAAACGCTTATAGCACGTTGCTGTTCGGCGAAGTTTTACCGCCTGTATGACAATTGTACGAAGCGCCCGGGAGGGCGCTTCGTTGCAGGCGTTGCGACTTGCCGGAGGGGGTTACTGGGTGATGCTGCACTCAGAGCGGGCCGGGTTGAACTTGCAGCGAATTTTTCGCTGCAATGTCAGCATGTCGCCGCTGTAATATCCCTGGCCGCGAAGCGCGTCACGGGCGTCCTGCATCATCACTTCGTATTCCTGTTTGTCTTTTTCCGGGATGTTAATCATCCAGCGGTCAGGTACCCGTTTGGTTTCCTGTTCAATACGGCTCATTACCATGGGGTAGGCTTCAAACGAGGCTTCACGAATCAGTTGCGCTACTTCATTGGGGAACTTGTCCAGCCTGCCGATTAGCTGCATGGACAGTTGCGTTAGTGGGTAATCGACAATGCCGCCATCCGGGCTCATGCCTTTGTACAGTTCCAGAATTTCGTAGGCAACGAGGGGGGCCGGGAGGATATCAATCTGGCCATTGTTGAATTTGTTCGGAGCGGAAACAATGTCGGTGGTGACCGGGGTGGCACCGATGGCGGCCACCATTTCTGCCTGGGTCTGGTCGTAATCGAGCACGGCCACACGGTGGCCGGCGGCCTTGGCCAGCGAGCTGATGCTGCGGTCGTTAACAAAAATGTGGGCCGCGCCGGCTGGGTAAATGCCCATTACCACGTAATCGCCTTGCACCATGTGTCCGGCTTGTTTCGGATGAGAGAGCACCTGCAACAGGGTTTGCATATGCTGGTTGTCAGGTACGGCACCAATGGCGTCCACGCTGCCGCTGTAAAGATTGAACTGACGTGCCCGCAAGCCGCTCATTAATGCCGCATCACAGCGACCAGCCTTGAATTCTTCCACCATCACCGTTTCGTTGGTGTAGGGCACCATATCCAGGTTGATGCCGTACTCCACTGCCAGCGCCCTCTGCTCCATGGCGGCATTGAAGACGGGGCCATTACGCCCGCCAATATCCCAGATACAGATAGTGCGCTTCAGGGTACTGCCAGCGGGCATCTGATCAAGGCCAACCATCTGGCTGATGGCCTTGAGTCGGCTGCGCACAGGCATGTCGCGGGTATAAAAGACGTCTTCGAGTTTCTCCAGGGTGCTGTCGCTCAGGGTCACGCCAGGTAGCAATGCCTTGAGTTGAGTTTTCTGGGCGTCCGTCAATGTGGCCGCGCTGAGTGAGGAGCACAGCAGGCTGACGAGAAAGAAAAGTGTGGTGGTGGTGCGCATGGTGGTCTCCCTGACGCGGCATTCTTGTTATGAGCGTTACAATTAGCATGCTGTTGCCGGATAGGGGAGGGCTTTTGCGCAGAGGGTGACCGCGTTACGGCAAGCAGCGGCGAAGGGGTCAATGGTGGGCGATTTGAAAGCTCAAAGTTGAAACGGGGGCAGAGCCGGGGGCATTTCAGTCCAGTGCCCGCGCTGCATTTGGCCTCAGGCACTGGACCGGACAGGGGCGCTCCAAACCTGATCGCGCCTTTTCAACTTTTCACTTTCAACTCATGGTTTTTACTTAGGCTGTGCGTCGATGGACGCCCCGTTGACGTCGCGGCTGTCTGGCCCCAGCAAAAACAGATAGGGCGCCATGATGTCAGCCGGGGTTTTCAGTGTCTGCGGGTCTTCGCCTGGATAGGCAAGGGCACGCATATCTGTGCGGGTGCCGCCGGGGTTGAGAGTGTTGACGCGAATATTGCTGGTGTTTTCCAGTTCTTCCGCCAGCACCTGGGCCAGGTTTTCGGTGGCCGCTTTGGAAACCGCATAGGCGCCCCAGAATGCACGGCCCTTGCGGCCCACACTGGAGGACGTGAACAGCAAGCGGGCATCGTCGCTGGCGCGCAGCAGAGGCAGCATGGCCTGGGTCAGGTAGAAAGCGCTGTTCACATTGGTCTGCATGACAGACTCCCAGGTGCCGGCACCATAGCGGTCCATGGGGGTGATATCACCGAGCATGGAGGCGTTGTGGAGAATGCCGTCCAGGCGGCCGAATTCCTTGTCGAACAGGCCGGCCAGTTCCTGGAAATCTTCCGGGCGGGCGACCGTCAGGTTGACCGGCGCCAGGGCGGGTTCCGGCCCGCCAGCGGCTTTGATTTCATCGTAAACCGCTTCCAGTTTTTCCTGGGTGCGCCCCAGCAGGATCACCGTGGCGCCATGGGCCGCCAGTGTGAGTGCGGCGGTGCGGCCGATGCCGGCGCCGGCGCCAGTGACAAGAATAATGCGGTCTTTGAACGTGTCTTGAGCGCATTGGTAGTTGAGGGCGAGTTGCTGGATGTCGGTCATGGTGGTTCCTGTGTTTCTTGTGCTGCAGGCGTGATGCCTGACGCCGTATGCGTTTAATCGTAGGGCGGAAATCCGCGCGAGTCACATGTGTGGCACATAAGCCTGGCCGTTGTGACGCTGGCTGATGGCGGGGGCGAATAATTGGCCCACTTCCGCCCTACGGTTAGTGTGTGGTTTTCTCGTAGAGTTTCTGCAAAAGCGGCAGCAGGTCGCTGCCTTGTTCCAGATAATAATCGGCCTGCCAGCAACGGGGATCGTCGTCCGCGTCGATATAGCCGAAGGCGGCCACGGCGGTTTCCATTCCCGCGTTCTGGCCGGCCTGAATATCCCTCAGGTGATCGCCCACATACAAGCAGTTGGCCGGGTTGACGTTGTCATCGTGGGCCGCGATCAGCAGGCCTTCCGGATCCGGTTTGCGCTGTTTGACGTGGTCCGGACAGATGACGGGTCCCACCCGTTGGTGGAGGTTGAGCCCTTCCAGGACCGGGCCGGTAAAGCGGGCAGGTTTGTTGGTGACGATGCCCCAGGGCAGCTGTTGGGCGTCGAGCCAGGCGAGCACCTCGGCCAGGCCGGCAAACAGCACGGTATCCACGGCCAGGTGCCGTTCGTAGGCATTGAGCAGTTCGTCCAGCAAGGGCGCGAAACTGGCATCGTCCGGCCCGACACCAAAACCCAGCTCGGTGAGTGCGCGAGCGCCATTGGAGACGTTGGCGCGCACGGCAGAGTAAGTCACTTCCGGGCGGCCGTGTTTTTTCAACAAGGTGTTCAGCACCGTATAAAAATCCGGAGCGGTATCGATCAGGGTGCCGTCGAGATCGAAGTAAACGGCTTCAAGGCGTTCCATCATTGGCTTGACGCCTGATGCTTGACGCCAGACGGCGAGGTGGATTCGTCAGGCGTCTGGCGTTCGGCGTTTGGCGTTTTTACCGCGTGCATCAGATAGTTCACGGATACATCCCGGTTCAGCTTGTACACCTGCGTTAGCGGGTTGTAGACCATGCCGGCAGTGTCTTTGACTTCCAGCCCGGCATCGCGGGCCCAGCCGGCCAGCTCGGATGGCTTGATCAGTTTGGCGTATTCGTGGGTGCCACGGGGCAGCAGGCGCAGCACATATTCCGCCCCGACAATGGCAAACATGAACGCCTTGGGGTTGCGGTTGATGGTGCTGAAGAACACCTGCCCGCCAGGTTTGACCAGGGCCGCGCAAGCGCGGATGACCGAGGATGGGTCTGGCACGTGTTCCAGCATTTCCAGACAGGTCACCACGTCATATTGACCGGCGCGCTGTTCGGCGATCTGTTCTGCCGGGGTTTGCAGGTATTCCACCGCCACGCCGGCCTGTTCCGCATGAATGCGTGCCACAGCCAGTGGCGCTTCGCCCATGTCGATGCCGGTCACGTCAGCACCACGGCGGGCCATGCCTTCGGAAAGCAGGCCGCCGCCGCAACCGATGTCGATGACTTTCTTGCCCGGCAGGCTGACGCGCTCGTCGATATAGTTCAGGCGCAGGGGGTTGATGTCATGCAGCGGGCGGAACTGGGAATTCGGGTCCCACCACTGCTCGGCCAGGGCATTGAACTTGGCGATTTCACCCGCGTCTACGTTCTGTTTGGAGGAGTGAGTCTGGGCTTGTTGTTCAGTCACGGTCGGCTCCGGCAATTTTTTCCTGCCACTGCTGGGCATTGTTGAGAATCAGGGCTTCATTGAGGGTGGTCAGCTTGCGGTCGTCCATCAGGCAGCGGCCTCCCACCCAGGTATGGGTGATCTGGTCGCGGGTGGCGGCATAAATCAACTGGGCCACCGGGTCATAGACCGGTTGGGTTTCCAGTCGGTTCAGATCCACGGCCACCATGTCGGCCTGCTTGCCAATTTCCAGGGAACCGATATCGTCGTCACGGCCCAGTGCCTTGGCGCCATTCAGGGTGGCCATTCTCAGTGTTTCCATGGCGGGCAGGGCATCGGCCTGCAGACTCACGCCCTTGGTCAGAAACGCGGCGGTGCGGGCCTCACCGAGCATATCCAGATCGTTGTTACTGGCGGCGCCGTCGGTGCCCAGTGCCACGTTGATGTTGGCCTTGCGCAGTTTTTCCACGGGGGCAAAGCCGCTGGCCAGCTTCAGGTTGGATTCCGGGCAGTGCACCACGTGAGTGCCGGTCTGGGCGACCAGGGCGATTTCTTCATCGGTGAGCTGGGTCATGTGCACGGCCAGCAGGCGCGGAGACAACAGTCCCAGATTATGCAGGCGGGTGAGCGGGCGCTCGCCAGTGTTGCCCACGGCCATCTGGATTTCGCCGGCGGTTTCATGCACGTGCATCATCACGGGCACATCCAGTTCTTCGGCCAGGGTGATCACCTTTTGCAGCGGTGCATCGGACACGGTGTAGGGGGCGTGGGGGCCAAACCCGATCTGAATGCGTGGTTCATGCTGCCATTCGTCCATGGCGTCGGTGGCCAGGCGCAGGTAGTCCTCCGGGCCGGAGCCCATGGGGCTGGGGAAATCCAGCAAAGGACAGAACAGGCTGGCGCGCAGGCCGGCTTCCACGGTGGCGCGGGCTGCATGGGCGGGGAAGAAGTACATGTCGGCAAAGCAGGTGGTGCCGGAGCGGATCATTTCCGCCGCTGCCAGCCGGGTGCCGTCGTACACAAAGCTCTCGCTGATAAAGCGCCCTTCGGCGGGCCAGATATGCTTTTCCAGCCAGGTCATCAGGGGCAGGTCATCGGCGATGCCGCGTAGCAGGTTCATGGCGGCGTGGGTATGGGCATTGACCAGGCCGGGGATCAGCAGGTGATCACCCAGATGCTGTTGCTCGTCGCTGCGCCACTTTTCGTTGGCCAGGGCGCTGGGCAGCAAGTCGGCAATGCGGCCGTCCTTGACCACCAGGGCGTGGTTTTCCAGTACTGTGCCCTGCGGGTCGACGGGGGCGATCCAGCGGGCGTGGACGATCAGGTCGGCCTGATTGTCGCTCATGCATAACTCCTTGATGGAACAGGGGCCTGTGGCCCTGAATAGTGCGACGCAGTATAGCGTGTCAATGCAGATCTTGCCCTGACTGCGTGACGATAAAGGTCTCGCGGACCGGAGTCGAAAAGCCATCTTGTGAGGATCGACGCGGATATGGCGCCGATACCGTCCAGCTGTGCTATCATCCGGGGCTTTTCCGGGCTTTGTTAACCGGAATTCGCGACGGCAGTGGGGCCGGGCAGGGTGTCTGCCCCCTGAAATTCCACTGCCTATAAGAACAGACTGCACGGGCGGCCATGGGCATCCCGTGAAATCGGCCCTCAGACGGGCCGGCTTGGGGAAGCCGCAGGGGCTTTCCCAACACCTTGTGGATAGTAAGGATCGCTATGACGGATCTCGCCAGAGAAGTTACCCCGGTCAACATCGAAGACGAACTCAAGCAGTCATACCTGGATTACGCCATGAGCGTAATCGTCGGGCGGGCGTTGCCGGACGTGCGCGATGGCCTCAAGCCGGTGCACCGCCGTGTGCTGTTTGCCATGCACGAGTTGAACAACGACTGGAACAAGCCCTACAAGAAGTCCGCCCGTGTGGTCGGTGATGTGATTGGTAAATACCACCCCCACGGTGATTCCGCGGTGTATGACACTATCGTGCGGATGGCGCAGCCTTTTTCCCTGCGCTATATGCTGGTGGATGGCCAGGGTAACTTTGGTTCCATCGACGGTGACTCCGCCGCTGCCATGCGTTATACCGAAGTGCGCATGGCCAAGATTGCCCACGAGCTGCTGGCCGATCTGGACAAGGAAACCGTGGATTTCGTCGACAACTACGACGGCACGGAAAAAATTCCCGATGTGATGCCCACCCGGGTGCCCAACCTGCTGGTGAACGGCTCTTCCGGTATTGCCGTGGGCATGGCCACGAATATCCCGCCTCATAATCTGGGTGAAGTGGTGGATGGCTGTCTGGCGCTGATTGATGACGATAGCCTGACCCCGGACGACCTGATGGAATACATCAAGGGCCCGGATTTCCCCACCGCAGGCATCATCAATGGCCGCGCCGGTATCGTGCAGGCTTACCGCACTGGCCGTGGCCGGGTGTATATGCGTGCCCGCGCCGAGATCGAGGCCACCGACAAGAGCGGCAAAGAAGCCATCATCGTCACCGAGATTCCCTATCAAGTGAACAAGGCACGCTTGATCGAGAAGATCGCCGAGCTGGTGAAAGACAAGAAAATTGAAGGCATCACTGAACTGCGCGACGAGTCCGACAAGGAAGGTATGCGCATCGTGATCGAGCTGCGCCGTGGCGAGAATGCCGAGGTGGTGCTCAACAACCTCTACCAGCAGACCCAGATGGAATCGGTATTCGGTATCAATACCGTGGCACTGGTAGACGGTCAGCCGAAGATTCTTAACCTGCGCGAGCTGCTGGATGCCTTTATCCGCCACCGCCGGGAAGTGGTGACACGTCGCACCGTGTTCGAGCTGCGCAAGGCCCGTGAAAAGGCCCATCTGCTGGAAGGTCTGGCGGTTGCCCTGAGCAACATCGATCCGGTTATCGAGCTGATCAAGGCTTCCCCCAGCGGCGCCGAGGCGAAAGCCAAGCTGCTGGACAAGGGCTGGAAGCCCGGTGATGTACTGCAGATGCTGGAGCGAGCCGGCGGCGAAAACGCGGCTCGCCCGGACGGACTGGAAGAGCAGTACGGTCTGCGCGAAGACCTCTATTACCTGAGCCCGGAACAGGCCCAGGCGATTCTCGATCTGCGTTTGCAGAAGCTCACCGGGCTGGAACGGGAAAAACTGATCAGCGACTACCAGGAGCTACTGGAGCAGATCGCTGAATTGCTGAAGATCCTCGGTAACCCCGAGCGTCTGATGGAAGTGATCCGCGAAGAACTGCAGGCGGTGCGTGAGGAGTATGCCGACGAGCGTCGTTCCGAAATCGTGGCCTCCCGTCAGGACTTCAGCATGGAAGACCTGATCGCCGAAGAAACCGTGGTGGTGACCCTGTCCAACGGCGGTTACGCCAAGATGCAGCCCATCGACACCTATCGCGCCCAGAAGCGTGGTGGTCGTGGCAAGTCCACCGGGCAGCTGAAAGACGAAGACTATGTCGAGCACCTGCTGGTGGCCGGCACCCACGATACCCTGTTGCTGTTTACCGATGCCGGCAAGGTGTTCTGGCTGCGTACCTTTGAGCTGCCCCAGGGCGGCCGGGCATCGCGCGGCAAACCGATTGTGAATTTGTTGCCGGCACTGGGTAATGAAGAGCGCATTACGGCCATTCTGCGTCTGGACGCGGAAATGGTGCGCCAGCAGAAAGCGGGTGGTGAAGAAGACGTTGCCGATGCAGATGATGCGGCGGACGTTATTGAAGACGAAGTGGATAGTGAGGTCGAAGGTGAAGCCGAGGCGGTAACCGATACCGTTCCCGGACCCTTTATCTTCATGGCCACCTCCAGCGGTATCGTCAAGCGGACTGCGCTGGCCAACTTCGCCCGTCCGCGCAGCTCCGGTCTGATCGCGGTGAAATTGCAGGAAGGCGAGCATCTGGTGAACGTGGCCATTACCCAGGGCCACGAAGACATCATGCTGGTTGCCCGCAACGGCAAGGCGGTGCGTTTCCATCAGTCCAAGGTGCGAGTCATGAGCCGTCTGGCCCGTGGTGTGCGTGGCATCAAGCTGGCCGAAGGGGTGGACGTTATTTCCCTGATCGTGCCGGAAGAAGATGGCCAGATCCTCACTGCCTCCGAGCACGGTTACGGCAAACGTACTCCGCTCACCGATTACCCCACCAAGGGGCGTGGTGGCCAGGGCGTGATTGCCATGGTGATCAACGAGCGAAATGGTGAGCTGGTCGGTGCCACCCAGGTGTTCGGCGAAGAAGACATCATGCTGATTTCCAACCAGGGCACCCTGGTGCGTACCGGTGTCAATCAGGTGAGTACGTCGGGCCGTAACACCCAGGGTGTTCGCCTGATCCGCCTGGCCGATGGCGAGGCTCTGTGTGGTCTGGCCACCATCCCCGAGCTGGAAGGTGTCGAGGAAGAGGAAGGTGAAGACGGCGAGGTGCTGGAGGGGGAAGTGACCCCGGAAGCACCGGAGTCTGACGCCTCCGACGACGCCGAGGAATAAACCGGTTTTAACGCGTCGGACGTCAGACGTCGGACGTCCGACGCAAAACCAGCCAACCCCGAGCCCGGTTTCGCCGGGCTTCTTTGATTAGACGGAGAACATGCATGTCCCGCGCCTATAACTTCTGTGCAGGTCCGGCGGCGTTGCCGCAGGCGGTACTCGAACAGGCCCAACAGGAAATGCTCGATTATCGGGGCCTGGGCCTTTCCATCATGGAAATGAGCCACCGCGATAACGTCTTTGTGGAGATTGCCGAGCAGGCCGAGAAAGACCTGCGTGACCTCATGGGCATCAGCGATGATTATGCGGTGTTGTTCCTGCAGGGCGGGGCGTCCAGCCAGTTTGCCATGGTCCCCATGAATCTGTTGGGTGAAGGGCAAACGGCGGATTACATCAACACCGGGCAGTGGTCCAGGAAAGCTATCAAGGAAGCCGGCCGCTACGGCAATATCAACGTGGCGGCCAGCAGTGAAGACACCAACTTCAGTACCGTGCCGCCGCAGGACAGTTGGGCCCTGTCTGATAACCCGGCCTATGTGCATTACTGCCCCAATGAAACCATTGGCGGCCTGGAATACAGCTTTGTACCGGCGGTGGGCGACACCCCGCTGGTGGCAGACATGAGCTCTACCATCCTGTCCCGGCCAGTGGATGTGAACCAGTACGGGCTGATTTATGCCGGTGCCCAGAAGAATATTGGCCCGGCCGGCCTGACTCTGGTCATCGTTCGCAAGGACCTGCTTGGCAAGGCCGGCGCCAATGTGCCCGCCATGCTCAATTACCAGATCCATGCCGACAACGGCAGCATGTACAACACCCCACCCACCTATGCCTGGTACCTGTCAGGCCTGGTGTTCTCCTGGCTGAAAAAGCAGGGCGGCGTGGGCAACATGGGCGAAATTAACCAGCGCAAGGCGGAAAAGCTGTATGGTTTTATTGATAACAGTGGCCTGTACAGCAATCCGGTAGAGGTCATCAGTCGCAGCCGCATGAATGTCCCTTTTGTGCTGGCAGACGATCGGCTTGATAAACCCTTTCTGGATCAGGCGCAGGCAGCTGGCCTGCTGAATCTCAAAGGCCACCGCAGCGTGGGTGGCATGCGCGCCAGCATCTATAACGCGGTGCCGGAAGCGGCGGTGGATGCGCTTATTGCCTTTATGGCAGAGTTTGAGAAAAAGAACGCCTAGACGCCTCACGCACCATGCACCACGCCATGCCTGGCAGGGTTGCAGTAACGGGAAGCGCAGTGAATTGTTTGAAAAGGTGGGTAGGACAATGAATTTGAACGGTTGGCGCCAGATCGTAACCAACGCTCCCACGCCTGTTCGCGTGTTGCGTGAAGCGTGCAGCGTGCTTGCGAGGGCAATATGACCGATTCCCTGGACAACTTGCGTAACCAGATCGATGAGCTGGATCAAAAACTTCAGGACCTGCTCAACGAGCGCGCCACCCTGGCCCATAAAGTGGCCGAGGTGAAAACGGCCACCGATCCCAACCCGGTTTTCTACCGGCCTGAGCGTGAAGCCCAGGTGCTGCGTCGGGTGAAAGAGCGTAACCAGGGGCCGCTGGATGGCGAAACCATGGCACGCTTTTTCCGGGAAGTGATGAGTGCCTGCCTGGCACTGGAACAGCGCATGAAGGTGGCGTTTCTGGGACCGGAAGGCACCTTTACCCAGCAGGCCGCGCTTAAGCATTTTGGTCATGCAGTGGAGAGTCTGCCGCTGGGTGCCATCGATGAAGTGTTCCGTGAAGTGGAATCCGGTGCTGCCAACTACGGCGTGGTGCCAGTAGAAAACTCCACTGAAGGGGTGGTGAACCACACCCTGGACACCTTCATGACCTCCAGTCTTAAAATCTGTGGGGAAGTAGAGCTGCGCATTCACCATCACCTGCTGGCCGGTGAGCATACTCGCCAGGACAAGGTGACCCGTGTGTACTCCCATCAGCAAACGCTGGCCCAGTGTCGTCAGTGGCTGGACGCCCACATGCCCGGCGTGGAGCGGATCGCGGTCAGCTCCAATGCCGAAGCGGCCCGCCGCTTGAAAGACGAGTGGAATGCCCTGGCCATTGCCGGGGAAATGGCGGAAGAGTTGTATGGCCTCATTGCCGTACAACGCAACATTGAAGACCGCCCGGACAACACCACCCGTTTCATTATCATCGGTCGCCAGGACACGCCGGCCTCCGGCTGCGACAAGACCAGCCTGATGATCAGTGGCAAAAATCGCCCGGGGTTGTTGTACGAAGTGCTGTCCCCCTTCCGGGACGAAGGCATCAACCTGACCCGCCTGGAATCCCGCCCCTCGCGGACCGCCAACTGGAGCTATGTATTCTTCGTGGACTGCGAAGGCCACAAGGAAGACGCCACCCTGCAGGCGGTGCTGGACAAACTGGAAGCTGCGGGAAATACCATCAAGCTGCTGGGCTCGTATCCCAAGGCGGTTTTATAAAATCCGGGTCTGACGTCGGATGTCTGACGTCGGACGCTTTGCGGTTTTTGCGTCGGACGTCCGACTTCAGACGTCTGACCCCGATCAGATAACCCCGGTGGCAAGGGCTGGCAACCAGGGTGTAAAGGGAGTCCCCACATCATGACCTGCGACTACATCAAACTCGCCAACAACGGTATCCAGCAGCTCAAGCCCTACGAACCGGGCAAGCCCATCGAGGAACTGGAGCGTGAGCTGGGCGTCACTGATATCGTCAAACTGGCCAGTAACGAGAATCCTCTGGGCGCGAGCCACAAGGCGTTGCGCGCCCTCAAGCATCTGCACGAGCTGCATCTGTATCCGGATGGTGCCACGTTTTCTCTGAAAGCTGCGCTGTCGGCGAAGCTGGGTGTGGACAGCGCGCAGCTGACACTGGGCAACGGCTCCAACGATGTGCTGGACCTGATTGCCCGGGCCTACCTGCAGGAAGGCGACGAAGCAGTTTTTTCCGAATACGCTTTTGCGGTGTACCCGATTGTAACCCTGGCCTGCAACGCCAAACCGGTGCAGGTGCCGTCCAATTTGTTTGGCCACGACCTGGCGGCCATGGCGGAAGCGGTGACCGAGCGCACCCGGGTCATCTTCGTGGCGAACCCCAACAACCCCACCGGCACCTGGTTTAACACCCATGCCCTGGACGAGTTCCTGTCACGGATTCCCGAGCGGGTGATCGTGGTGCTGGATGAGGCCTACGTGGAGTACGTGGAAGAAAGCCACTATCCGAATGGTATTGAGCGACTGGCCAAGTACCCGAACCTGGTTGTTACCCGCACCTTCTCCAAGATCTACGGCCTGGCTGGACTGCGGGTGGGTTATGGCATTTCCAGCCCGCAGATTGCCGATGTGCTGAATCGCGTGCGCCAGCCGTTCAATGTGAATACGCCGGCCCAGGTGGCGGCGGAAGCGGCCCTTCAGGATGACGATCACATCGAGAACTCCCGCAGTGAAAACACCGCTGGCCTGGTGCAGATCGCCGAAGGCCTGCAGAAACTGCATCTTGAGCAGATTCCCTCCGTGGCCAACTTCATTGCTTTTGATTGTGGCCGTGACGCCATGCCGGTCTATGAAGGCTTGTTGAGGCAGGGGGTGATCGTGCGTCCGCTGGGTGGCTACGGCATGCCCAACCATTTGCGCGTGACCGTGGGCACCAGCCGCGAAAATGAACGCTTTCTGGATGCGCTCAAACATGTGCTGCGGGATATGGCGGATGAGTAACGTCAAGCCGTTGGTGTTTGCCCCTGTAGGAGCGCCGTTCAGGGCGCGAACCGTACTTGGCACGGCCTATCGCAAGCAGGTTCGCGCCCTGAACGGCGCTCCTACAGAGGAAGGTGGGCGCTCGAATGTCTGAACCACTCTTCAATCGCATCGCCATCATCGGCCTGGGCTTGATCGGCGGCTCCTTTGCCGCTGCCGCCCGGGAAAATGGTCTGGCCGGCTCCATTGTGGCCGGCTCCCGCTCGGCGCGTACCCTGGAGCAGGGCATTGCCCTGGGGGTGGTCGACGACGGCAGTCAGGATCTGGCGGAAGCGGTAAAAGGCGCGGACCTGGTGTTCGTGTCCACTCCGGTGTCCGCCATGGGCAAGGTGCTGGCGGCGCTCAAGCCGGGGTTGTCGCGCACTGCCATCGTCACCGACGGCGGCAGTGTAAAAGGCAATGTGATCACCGCCGCTCGTGAGACCCTGGGGGAGCATTATTCCCGCTTCGTGCCCGGCCATCCCATTGCCGGCAAGGAAAAGAGCGGGGTGACCGCCGCCGACGCCACCCTGTATCAGGATCACCGCGTGATTCTGACGCCCACGGACGACACCGACCCGGCGGCCACAGCCAAAGTGCGCGCCACCTGGACGGCCATGGGCGCCGAAGTGCTGCAGATGTCGCCGGATTACCACGACCAGGTCCTGGCAGAAACCAGCCATTTGCCACATCTGTTGGCGTTCTCGCTGGTGGATACGCTGGCCAGGCAGGGAGATTCCACCGAGATCTTCCGTTATGCTGCCGGCGGTTTTCGCGACTTCACCCGCATTGCCAGCTCCGATCCGGTGATGTGGCACGACATCTTTCGTGAAAACAAGGCGGCCTTGCTGCAGGCGCTGGACCAGTTCAGCGATGGCATCGGCCGCTTCCGCCAGGCAGTGGAAAATGAAGATTCCGATGCCCTGATGGGCATCATGACTCGGGCGAACACCGCCCGGGCCCATTTTTTGGCTATGAACGGGCGCACCTCCTATACGCGCGCCCACCATGTTCAGTGTGCAGGTGACGACGTAACCATGACAGACAGTAATGACGCCGGCCGGAATCCCACTTTTGTGGTCACACCGGGTGGTCAGCTACAGGGCCGCCTGCGCGTGCCCGGCGACAAATCCATGTCCCATCGCTCCATCATGCTTGGTTCGCTGGCAGAAGGGGTGACCCAGGTAGAAGGCTTTCTGGAAGGGGAAGATGCCCTGGCGACCCTGCAGGCGTTCCGCGACATGGGGGTGGTGATTGAAGGCCCCCATAACGGCCAGGTGACGATTCACGGGGTGGGGCTGCATGGCCTCAAGGCACCGGGAAAAGCGTTGTACATGGGCAACTCGGGCACCTCCATGCGCCTGCTGACCGGCTTGCTGGCCGGCCAGGCCTTCGATGTGGAGCTGACCGGGGATGCCTCCCTGTCCAAACGCCCCATGGAGCGCGTCGCCAAACCGCTGCGGGAAATGGGCGCCCAGATCACCACAGGCGAGCAGGGGCGTCCCCCGGTGCGCATTCGCGGTGGTCAGCCCCTCAAGGGCTTCCATTACGACCTGCCAATGGCCTCCGCCCAGGTAAAATCGGCAGTTCTGCTGGGTGGCTTGTATGCCGAAGGAGAAACGTCGGTGACCGAACCGGCGCCCACCCGGGACCATACCGAGCGGATGCTGGGCGGTTTTGGCTATGAGGTGCGCCGTGACGGCCCCACCAGCGCGCTGACTGGCGGTGGCACACTGTCCGCCGGCAGCCTGGAAGTGCCGGCGGACATCTCGTCGGCCGCCTTCTTCCTGGTCGGCGCGTCCATCGCGGCAGACAGCGAAGTGACCTTGCCGCACGTGGGCATCAACCCCACTCGCACCGGTGTGATCGATATTCTCAAACTGATGGGGGCGGATATTCGCCTGGAAAATCAGCGAGATGCCGGCGGCGAGCCGGTGGCAGACCTGGTCGTCAAGGCGGCGCCGCTCAAGGGAATCGAGATCCCCGAAGCGCTGGTGCCGCTGGCCATTGACGAATTTCCGGCGATTTTCATCGCAGCGGCCTGCGCCGAAGGCGAGACGATATTACGCGGGGCGGAAGAGCTGCGGGTGAAGGAATCCGACCGCATCCAGGTGATGGCCGATGGCCTGGCGGCGCTGGGTGTGAGCCANGAAGTCTTCGAAGACGGCATTCGTATCACCGGGGGCGAGTTCGGTGGTGGGGAGGTCCAGTCCCACGGTGATCACCGCATCGCCATGAGTTTTGCCATGGCGGCCCTGCGCGCGACAGGCCCGATTACCATTCATGATTGTGCCAACGTGGCCACCAGCTTCCCCGGGTTCGCCCAGTTGGCGACCCATGCAGGCCTGAAGCTGGAGGTGAAATGACCCCTGTTTTGACGATTGACGGGCCGGTTTCCTCCGGCAAGGGCACCGTGGCCCGGTTAGTGGCGATTCGCCTGGGGTGGCATCTTCTGGACTCCGGTGCGCTCTACCGGGTGCTGGGATATTATGCGAGGAATCAAGGGGTTGCCCTGGATGACGAGCCCGCATTGATTGCACTGGCGAAGGCCTTGCCGGCGCGATTTGTAGAGCAGCAAGGCCACACTGCGGTGATCCTCGATGGTGAGGACGTCTCCAATATTATCCGCCAGGAAAGTGTCGGTGA
>NZ_LWFX01000111.1:0-16685 GCF_001635175.1 Alcanivorax sp. HI0083
CCCGTACCGGGCGCCAAGCCGGCGCAGCTCATGGTTGAGGAAGCCCACGTCAAAAGGCGCGTTATGGATAACCAGTTCCGCCCCGTCGACAAAAGCCAGAAATTCATCCACCACCTTGTCAAAGGTGGGCTTGTCTGCCAGAAACTCGGTGCTGATGCCGTGAACCGCCAGCGCGCCTGCATCAATCTCCCGTTCAGGATTCAGGTACAGATGCAGGTTATTGCCGGTCAGGCGGCGATTTTCCATCTCCACGCAACCAATTTCGATCACCCGGTGCCCGTCATTGGGCTCCAAGCCGGTAGTTTCCGTATCCAGTACAACCTGACGCATTAGCCTGCTCGCCCCTGCTGTTTCATTTCATCAATACCCCGGTTAGCCAGCGCATCGGCCCGCTCATTGCCCGGGTGGCCACTATGGCCCTTGACCCACTGCCAGTCGATTTCGTGGCGTTGCACCGCTGCATCGAGGCGTTGCCACAGATCCACATTCTTGACCGGCTGCTTCGAGGCTGTTTTCCAGCCACGCTTTTTCCAGTTCGCCATCCACTGGGTGATGCCGTCCATGACGTATTTGGAGTCCGTCGTCAGTACCACCTGACAGGGAGCATTGAGGGTCTCCAGGGCCACGATGGCGGCCATCAGTTCCATGCGGTTGTTGGTGGTCTCAGGCTCGCCACCAAATAATTCCTTCTCCTTGTCACCGTAAAGGAGAATGGCGCCCCAGCCACCCGGGCCGGGATTACCGCGGCACGCGCCGTCGGTATAGATAATCACGTTCTTCAAAGACTCAGGACTCCCTGTTCTGCTGGCCCCAGCGGGCCACCGGTACCGGCACCACGGTATTGCGTGGCACCTTGCGTTGTCGTGTGGCCAACGGACGCACCACGCCGGCGCGTTTTCTTGCCACCAGCAGGTATGTATTGCCGTGACGCGGCCAGAGGAAACGCCCAAGCCAGTCCAGCAGGCGCACCCGGCTGCGACCACGATCGGACAGCGGCATAGTATAGAAGCCACTGGCCATGCCATCGACCTCAAATCCGAGAACCTGTAACCAGTCGGTCAATCGATTGGGGCGATAATAGCGTCCCATCCACCCCGGTGACTTCCACCAGAGCAGCCAGCGGGCCACCCCCATCACGCTGACGGGATGAAACCCGATGATCGCCATCTTGCCGCCCGGCGCCATGCAACGCGACGCTTCACGCAATGCCTGGTGAGGATCGGCGGCGAAATCCATGGTGTGATGCAGCAACAGCACATCCACACTGCTTTTCGCAATCGGCAACAGATCCAGACGCGACTGTAATTTCACCCCGGTAAAACCGGGCGGCGCGATGCTGGTTTGCCAGCGCAGCGGCGATTCCGACAGGAGATCACGGCCACCACCGGCATAAATCGCCACCGCGCGCTGGCCCGCCTGGCTGCGCAGCCACTCGGTCAGCATGGCTTTTTCTTCGCTCAGCAAGGCCTGGCCCGGTTCACTGTCGAGCCATTTATCAAAGCCTCTTCCCAATTCGCCGGAGGAGGCATTGAACGAGATACGGTTGAGTGGAGGTAGCTGCATAGCGGACAATCTCTTGATCCATGAATGCGTGAACCGGATGATGAAGCACTGAAACAGGTGCCAACGGACCTGCTTACAGACAGGAGCGTACCACGACATGACAGCCAGCCCTATCGCTATCCCCGCCTTCAATGACAACTATATCTGGGCATTTCATCAACAGGATCAATGTGTTGTCGTCGACCCCGGCGACGCCGCACCGGTGGAGCGTTACCTCAGCGAAAACGGTCTGACACTGTCCGCACTCTTGATCACCCATCACCATCCGGACCATGTGGGCGGTATTGCGGCATTGACCAAAGACCGGGACATTCCCGTGTACGGCCCAGCAGCGGAATCCATTCCGGCCATGAGCCACCCGCTCCGCGACGGCGACACCATCACGCCTGCGGGCACCGACCTCTCGTTCACCGTCATGGCCGTACCCGGCCACACCCTGGGCCATATCGCCTTTATCAACGCGGCACAGGGCTGGCTATTCTGCGGTGACACCTTGTTTGCCGGGGGCTGCGGTCGTCTGTTCGAAGGCACGCCGGAGCAAATGCTCCATTCCCTGCAGCGTCTGGCCGCCCTACCTGATAATACCCAGGTGTTCTGTGCCCACGAATACACCCAGGCCAACCTGACCTTCGCCGCCGCCGTCACCCCGGAAGACCCCGCCGTACGGGCGCGCTTGCAGGCCGTCATTGAGTTGCGCCAAAAAGGTAAAATCACGCTGCCTTCCACCCTCGCGGAAGAAAAAGCGACCAACCCGTTTTTACGCAGTGATGACAAAGACTTGAAGGATTCCTGTCAGCGCCATGAGCCTGGCTGCGGGGATTCTGATATGCAGTGTTTTGCGGCCTTGCGTCGCTGGAAGGACAACTTTTAGCGCCTCGTCCTTGCCGCGCCGCCTATCCGTCGCCAGAATGCATGAAATTTTTAGCGTTACTCCATGATTATGAAAAAAATTATTCCTTTAGCCCTTTTTCTCGGGCTGGGCGTCCTTGGCGGTTGTGCAACCAATAAGCCCCTTGAAGATCTTCCCCCCATGCCGGCTGCCGAGCCTTCCGTGGATGACGTCAATTTGGCGAACGGCATGGACGAACCCAGCCCAGTCGAAGACGGCGAAAATCAGCCAACCGCCGACGACCTCTGGATGCGCTTGCGCGCTGGCTACGGGCTCGATTTGAGTATCGAAAACGACCGGATTCGTGTGCAACGTGAATGGTACGCGCGCCACCCAGAGTATTTCACCCGCGTCACGACACGTTCAGAACGCTACCTGCACTACATCGTCGAGCAAGCCGAAGCCCGCGATATGCCGCTGGAACTGGCCTTGTTGCCAATCGTAGAAAGTGCTTTTGATCCCTTTGCTTACTCCCATGCCCGCGCGGCGGGGCCCTGGCAGTTTATTCCCTCCACCGGGGATTATTTCGGCATGCAGCGCACCTGGTGGGAAGACCAACGCCGGGACATCCTCAAGTCCACCAATGCCGCATTGGATTACCTGCAGCAGCTCTCCAGCCGCTTTGAGGGTGACTGGCTACTGGCGCTAGCCTCTTACAACGCCGGGGGCGGCACTGTATCGCGAGCCATCCGTCACAATAAAGAAGCCGGAAAGCCCACCGATTTCTGGAACCTGAACCTGCCCCGCGAAACCACCGCGTATGTCCCTAAATTACTGGCCATCGCCCAGATTGTCGGTGACCCGCAGGCCTACGGCGTCCCCCTCCACCCCATCGCCAACGAACCCTACTTCGCCACGGTAAAAACCGGCGGGCAAATCGACCTGGCCCAAGCCGCACGTTTGGCGGATATTTCTGTGGAAGAGCTCTACCTGCTCAACCCGTCCTATAATCGCTGGGCCACATCCCCGGATGGCCCCTTCCGGTTGTTAGTCCCTGTGGATCGGGCCGAGAATTTCCAGACGAAACTGGCCAGCCTGCCCAAAGACCAACGCATGCAGTGGGCCCGTTACGAAATTCGGCCCGGCGATAATCTGGGCGCCATTGCCCGCCAGTACCGCACGACCCCCCAGGTACTTCGCAACATTAACCACATGAAGAACAACACCATTATTGCCGGCCGCACCCTGCTGATTCCCGGCCCGGCGTCCTCCAGCAGCGACTACAGCCTTAGTGCTGAATCGCGCCTGGCCAAAAAACAGTCCAAGCACCCCAAGGGTCGCCAGCGCGTCGATTACACGGTGCAGCCCGGTGATACGCTCTGGGAAATCGCCCGCCGCCATAACGTCGGCGTGCCTGAGTTGGCCAAATGGAATAGCATGGCCCCCAAAGACAGCCTGCGTATAGGCCAGAGCCTGGCGGTGTGGACCAAGGGAAGCCTGGCGGCCAGCCCGGCCAGCAACACGCCCTCCTCCAGCAACCCGAACATGGTGCGCAAGGTCCGCTATGCGGTTCGCAACGGCGATTCCTTGTATGCCATTGCCGACCGCTTTAATGTATCGGTCAACGATATAAAAAGCTGGAACAACACGGTAGCCAACAATCGATACCTACAACCCGGGCAACGGCTGACAGTCTACGTTGATATTCGCCAAACGCACTAAACTTACCTTTGCCCTGCTGGGCCTGTTGCTCGGCGTGGTTTGCCACGCCGAGCCCACTCGCAGCCACGGTTACCACCCGTTTGGCAGCCTCAAGTACCCCGCCGATTTCCAGCACCTCGATTACGTCAACCCGGATGCCCCCAAGGGCGGCACCCTGCGATTATTCGGCCAAGGCACCTTCGACAGCCTGAACCCCTATATTCTTAAAGGCCGCAGCCCGGCCGATACGCCGGGCATCCAGATGTATGGGGTCACGGAAATCGCCGACAGCCTGCTAATGGGCAGCCAGCCACACAACCCACTTGGCGATGAGGCAGGCACGGCCTACGGGCTGATTGCCGACTGGCTGGAATACCCCGAAGATCGCAGCTGGTGCACCTTCCATATTCGCGACGAAGCCCGCTTCCACGACGGCCACCCGATTCGCGCCGACGATGTGGTCTTTTCGGTAAATACCCTGCGCGAAAAAGGCCACCCGGAGTTCACCCTGCGCCTGGCCGATATCGCCAGCGTGGAAGCCCTTGACCCGCAAACGGTGAAATTCACTTTCCACCGGGGGCGCCGGGATCTGCCTCTGATGGCAGGCGCTATTCCGATCCTGCCGCGCCATTACTGGCACAAGCATGATTTCGAAAGCGCCTCACTCACCCCGCCGCTGTCCAGTGGCCCCTATCAAGTCACCCATGTGGACGCCGGGCGCAAAGTGACGTTTAGCCGGGTAAAGGACTACTGGGCCAAAGACCTGCCGGTAAACCGGGGCCGCTATAATTTCGACACGGTGGAATTCGAGTTCTACCGCGATGCAGATGTGGGCTTCGAAGCCTTCAAGGCCGGTGGCTACGATCTACACTACGATTACAGCTCCAAACACTGGGCCACCGCCTATGCGTTCTCCGCCCTGGAAGACGGCAAGGTAAAACGCGCCGAAGTGCCCCATCAGATTCCTCGCCCGGTACAGGCCTTCTTCTTCAATACTCGCCGCGCCCCGTTCAATGACATCAATGTCCGCCGCGCCGCCAGCCTGCTGTTCGATTTCGAGTGGTCCAACAAGAACCTGTTCAGCGGTGCCTATCAACGCACACAAAGCTGGTTTCCCAACAGCGACTACCGAGCGGGCACACCCGCTCCCGAGGCAGAAAAAGCCTTGTTGACGCCGTTTCTGGATCAGCTGCCGAACGATTATTTTGACGCAGACATCAACCCGCCGGTGAACGATGGCAGCGGACAGATACGCCACCGCATGCGCGAAGCGCTGGCGCTGCTTAAAGAAAGCGGCTGGAGACTCGAGGGGCAAACCCTGGTCAATGCACAAGGCCAACCGCTGCAGTTCACCGTTTTGAATTACCACAACCCAGGCATTTACCGCATTCTTGCGCCCTGGTTTCGCAATCTGAAACGCCTGGGCATCGATGCCCAATACCGGGAAATCGACCCGGCGGCCTATAAGCAGCGGTTGGATAGCTTCGATTACGATGTGGTGCTGTTTGTGCTACCGATTCAGGCCTACCCGGGCCCGGAACTGAAAGACTATTTTCTTTCCGACAGCGCCAAGGTGGTCGGCAGCCGCAACCTGGCGGGTATTCGCAACCCGGTGGTGGATTTTCTGGTTGACCATGCGCTCAGCACCGATAACGAAGCTGACTACCGGCTCAGCCTGCAAGCGCTGGACCGCATGTTGCGCTACCAGCAATACGGCGTCCTGAACTACTATATCAGCACACACCGCATTGCCTGGTGGGACAAGTTTGCCCGCCCACCGGAACCAATCCCCTACGGACTGGGTCTGGACACTTGGTGGGTCAAAAAATAACAAGGAGTCTTTATGGCCATTAACCGCAGCCTGCTACGCGGGCTATTGGTGGGTCTGTGCTGTTTTTCCGCCTTGGCGCAGGCCGATATTCATCGCAGTCATGCCATGGCCATGCACGGCAGCCCGAAGTACCCGGCAGGCTTTCAGCACCTGGATTATGTGAACCCCGAGGCTCCCAAAGGGGGCAAATTGCGCCGTCACGTCATTGGCACCTTTGACAGCCTGAACCCTTTCGTACCGAAAGGCACCGCTGCGGCGGGTATCGGCTCTCTTGTCTATGACACGCTAACCACCCGCGCCGAAGATGAGCCCTTCACCCAATACGGCTTGCTCGCCGAAACCATCGAATGGCCGGAAGACCGTAGCTGGGTCCGCTTCCACCTTAACCCCAAAGCCACCTTCAGTGATGGCGAGCCGGTACAGGCCAGCGATGTGGTGTGGACATTCAACACACTCATCAACGATGGCGCGCCTTTCTACAGCTTTTATTACAGCGGCGTGGATCACGTCACCGCCGACGACGAACACACCGTCACCTTTCATTTCAAACCCGGTGACAACCGGGAATTGGCGCTGATCATCGGCCAGCTGCCGGTGCTTCCTGAACACGTCTGGAAAACCCGGGAATTTACCAGCGCTGGCCTGGAAAAGCCTATTGGTTCCGGCCCCTATAGCGTCGGCAATGTGGATACCGGAAAACAGATCACCTTCCAGCGCCGCAAGGATTACTGGGCCAAAGACTTGCCCATCATGCGTGGCCGCAATAATTTCGATACCGTTTCATTCGACTATTTCCTGGATGACACCGTCGCCCTGCAAGCTTTCAAGCGGGGAGATTACGACTGGCGCTTTGAAGTGAGCTCAAAAAACTGGGCCACCAGCTATAAAGGCCCGGCCTTCGACCAAGGCAAACTGGTCAAGGAGGAAGTCCCCCACTCAAACCCCGCAGGCATGCAGGGGATCGTCTACAACCTGCGTAACCCCCTGTTCCAGAACGTGGCCCTGCGCGAAGCCATGACCTACGCACTGGATTTCGAATGGTCCAACGCCAATCTGTTCTATGGCCAGTACAACCGCACACGCAGTTACTTCCAGAACTCGGACATGGCAGCCACCGGCCTGCCCAGCGAGGCGGAATTGAAATTACTGGAACCCTTGCGCGACGTCATCCCGGAGCGGGTTTTCACGGAAAGCTATGAACCGCCGAAAAGCGATGGCAGCGGCCGCCCCCGTGCCAACCTGGCCCGGGCACAAACTCTGCTCAAAAAAGCCGGCTATAAGATCAGGGAGGGCCAGCTTCACAGCCCGGATGGTACCCCGGTCAGTTTTCAGATCATGTTGCATCAACCCGCGTTCGAACGCATCCTGCTGCCGTTTGCCCGCAACCTGAAAGCGCTGGGCATTGATGCTCAAGTGGTCAAGGTAGACACCAGCCAATACGTGGAGCGCATCCGTAATTTCAACTTCGATATGGTAGTCAGTTCCTTTGCCCAGTCGTCCTCCCCCGGCAACGAGCAACTGGAATACTGGGGCAGCGACGCTGCCGAGGACCCCAGCAGCCGAAACATCATCGGCATTCAGAATCCGGCTGTGGACACCCTGGTCGATGCCATTGTCACCGCTACCACCCGGGACGAGCTGATTACCGCATGCCGCGCTCTGGACCGGGTACTACAGTGGAACTTTTACGTGATCCCCAACTGGTATGCAGACCATCATCGCTTGTCATACCGTAGCCGCCTGAAACATCCATCCCTGCCTGAATACGTAGGCATTGATGGCGCGATCGACACCTGGTGGGACAGCAACGCGCAATGATGCGACTTTATATTGCCAAACGGCTGTTGCTTATCATCCCTACCCTGTTCGGCATTCTTTTGCTGAATTTTGTCGTGGTGCAGGCCGCCCCGGGCGGCCCCGTGGAAAAGACTCTCGCGGAGCTACAGGGCATTGGTGGCGGTGCCGGCGGCAGTTTTGCCGGCGGCAGCGTGGATACGCTCAGCAACGGCGGCGACTATCGCGGCTCCAAAGGCCTGCCCCCGGAACTGGTGGAACGGATACAAAAGCTCTATGGCTTTGACAAACCCGCGCCGGAACGTTTCTGGCTAATGGTCAAAAGCTATCTGAGTTTTGATTTCGGAGAATCCTACTACCGCGATCGCTCAGTGACCGAGCTGATCGTGGAACGTATTCCTGTGTCGCTGTCTCTGGGTCTGTGGAGCACGTTGATTGCCTATATGGTGTCGATTCCCCTGGGCATCCATAAAGCGGTGAAAGATGGCTCACGCTTTGACATCTGGAGTAGCACGGCCATTGTGGTCGGTTTTGCCATTCCCAGCTTCCTGCTCGGCATTTTGCTCATCGTCCTCTTTGCCGGGGGCTCGTATTTCGAATGGTTCCCACTGCGCGGCCTGACCTCTGACAATTTCGAGCAGTTAAGCCTGTTTGGAAAAGTGTCCGACTACCTGTGGCACATCACCTTGCCCACTCTGGCTATCGTCGCTGGCAGCTTTGCCACCCTGACTATGCTGACCAAGAACTCATTCATGGATGAAATTCGCAAACAGTATGTGCAGACCGCCCGCGCCAAAGGGCTCAGCGAAAAGCAGGTGCTATACGGGCATGTTTTTCGCAATGCCATGCTGATCATTATCGCCGGTTTTCCCGCCGCTTTCGTCGGCATGTTCTTCACTGGCGTACTGTTAATCGAGTTTATTTTTTCCCTCGATGGCCTAGGCCTGCTGGGCTTCGAGTCCGTCATCAACCGGGACTACCCCGTCGTTTTTGGTACCCTGTTCATTTTCACCCTGATCGGCCTGCTGCTGAAGCTGGTCAGTGACCTGACCTATATGTGGGTCGATCCGCGCATTGATTTCGAACGGAGGCAGAGCTGATGGCCTTCCGTAACCCATTAATGCGCAACCCGGTCTGGCAACGCCAGTGGCAGGCGTTTCGTTCCAACAAACGCGGCTATTGGGCGCTGTGGATTTTTGTCATGCTGTTCGTACTCAGCCTTGGCGCCGAACTGATTGCCAACGAAAAGCCCTTGCTGGTCAGCTACGACAATGAACTCTACGCTCCCGTGTTCAACACCTACCCGGAAACCACCTTCGGCGGTTTTTTCGAGTCAGAAACCAACTACCGCGATCCCGTGGTCAAGGATCTGATCAACGACAAGGGCTGGATGGTATGGCCGCCCATCCGATACAGCTACAACACCATCAACTACGATCTCACTGTCCCTGCCCCNGCCCCGCCCTCAGCGGAAAACTGGCTGGGCACCGATGACCAGGGCCGCGATGTGCTGGCCGGGTTGATTTATGGCTTCCGTATTTCCGTTCTGTTCGGTCTGATGCTAACCATTCTCTCCAGCATCGTCGGCATTATCGTCGGTGCCATCCAGGGCTATTACGGCGGCTGGCTGGATCTTTCCGGCCAGCGGTTTCTGGAAATCTGGTCCAGCATGCCTACGCTTTACCTGATTATTATTATTTCCAGCTTTGTGGTGCCCAGTTTCTGGACGCTGTTGGTCATTCTGCTGCTGTTCTCCTGGATGGCACTCGTAGACCTGGTGCGCGCGGAGTTCCTGCGCTGTCGCAACATGGACTATGTGCGTGCCGCCCACGCCATGGGCGTACGCACCCCAATCATCATGTTCCGCCACATGCTGCCCAACGCCATGGTAGCCACACTTACCTTCTTGCCGTTTATTCTCAACAGTGCCGTGGTCACGCTCACCTCTCTGGATTTCATCGGCTTTGGTATGCCACCGGATGCGCCTTCTCTGGGCCGTCTGGTGGGCCAGGGAAAGGCGAACCTGCATGCTCCGTGGCTAGGTATCAGCGTGTTTGCCACGCTCACCCTGATGCTCACCCTGCTGGTGTTTATCGGTGAAGCCATTCGCGATGCGTTCGACACAAGGAAGTTTCTGCAATGAGCCTGCTGCGCATAGAAGGGCTGAGTATTCGCTTTGCCGACCAGCTTGCCGTCGATGACATGTCACTGGAACTCCACCCCGGGCGAATGTTGGCGTTAGTAGGGGAATCCGGTTCTGGTAAATCGCTTACCGCCTTGTCTGTGATGGACCTGTTACCGGAAAACGCGAGTTGGCAGGCCGACAGCCTGCAACTGGACGATACGGACCTGCAAACGCTTAACACTGAACAGAAACGCAAACTGCGCGGCGGTCGCATCGGGATGATTTTCCAGGAGCCGCTGACGGCCCTGAACCCCTTGCATACCGTGGAAAAACAGATCAGCGAAAGCCTGTTTGTGCATCAGGGCATGAGCAAAAAACGCGCCCGTGAGCGGTGTCTGTCGCTGCTTGAGCAGGTCGAACTGCCCGCTACACCGGACATGCTGGACCGCTATCCGCACCAACTCAGCGGGGGCCAGCGCCAGCGGGTCATGATCGCTATGGCCCTGGCCAATGAACCACAGATCCTGATTGCCGATGAGCCCACCACCGCTCTCGACGTGACGGTACAGGAAACTATTCTCGACCTGATCAAGCGGCTGCAGAAAGAGCTGAATCTCTCCATTCTCCTGATCAGCCATGACCTGGGCGTTGTCAGCCGCTTTGCCGAAGACATCGTGGTCATGCACAACGGCAAACGGGTGGAAGCGGGCCCCACAGATACCGTGCTGAATCACCCCCAGGAAGACTACACGCGCCACCTGATCCATGCGGAGCCCCAGGGTCGCCTGGAGCCGCTGCCAGATGACACTCCGCTGCTACTCGAAGCCCGTGGCATGGCCGTGACGTTCAAAGGCAAGCGCCGCGCCCTTTTCTCGCCACCACCGTTGCTCCACGCGGTGGATCAAATTGATCTGACACTGCGCCGCGGCGAGACCCTTGGCATCGTGGGTGAGTCCGGCTCGGGCAAGTCCACCCTGGCTCTCGCCCTGTTGCGGTTGATCCAGAGTGACGGCGATATCGAAATGGATGGCACGGACATCCGCGCGCTTTCCCGTTCCGGCTTACGGCAATGGCGCAGCCGTTTCCAGGTGGTATTTCAAGACCCCTACGGCAGCCTGAACCCGCGCATGACCGTGGGCCAGATTGTCGCCGAGGGGCTTGCTGTGCACGCACCCGCACTGAGCACCTCGGAAAGAGAAGAACAGGTCTGCCGTATTCTTGAGGAAGTGGGCCTGCCCACCGACGTGCGCCATCGCTACCCCCATGAATTTTCCGGCGGCCAGCGCCAGCGGATCGCCATCGCCAGGTCACTGATCATGGAACCGCAATTGCTGGTTCTGGATGAACCCACCTCGGCACTGGACCGCAGCGTCCAGCACCAGATTCTGGAATTGCTCAAATCCTTGCAGGCAAGACGTGGGCTCAGCTACCTGTTTATCAGCCACGATCTCAAGGTAATTCGGGCCATTTGCCACCGGGTACTGGTCATGAAAGACGGCAAGACAGTGGAACATGGCGATACGCAGGCCGTATTCGACAACCCGCAGCAGCCTTATACACACAAACTCATGGCCGCCGCCTTTGCCCATAGCAGGAAACAGACGGTTGCACTTTGATCGCCTGCGGGCTGGCGTAATAGCGCGGTAAATTGCCTATAATCGGAGACAAGTTGGAAGTTGAAAGGTAAAAGCGCGGATCCGTCCAGAGGCAAACCGCCTCACCTTACCGCAACGCAGCTTACCTCCGTCTTGTTGTAACGGGACAGATATCCCCAGGACGTTATTGCCGCTGGAGAAGATTATATCGCTGGCAAACACGTCAGCTCGCGTTTTGAAACTTTCAACTTTCAATTTTCTACTCAAAAAGCATATCGAGGACGAACATGGGATTTCTTGCAGGCAAGCGTTACCTGATTGTCGGCGTCGCCAGCGACCGCTCCATTGCCACCGGTATCGCCGAAGCCATGCACCGCGAAGGTGCCGAGCTGGCTTTCACTTACCAGAACGACAAACTGAAAAGCCGTGTACTCAAAGCCGCAGAACGGTACGGCAGCAGCGAAGCCATGTGCTTTCCCTGTGATGTCACCAGCGACGAGGCCATTGATGCCGTTTTTGCTGAACTCGGCAAGCAGTGGGATGGGCTAGACGGTATCGTTCACGCTGTGGGTTTCGCCCCCGCTGCCGAACTGGATGGTAACTTTGTGGATGTGGTCACCCGCGAGGGTTTCCAGATTGCCCACGATATTTCCAGCTATAGCTTCGTGGCACTGGCCAAGGCTGGCAAAAGCATGCTGGCCGGCCGCAATGGCGCCCTGCTCACCCTTACCTACCACGCCGCCCGCCAGTCCGTGCCCAACTACAATGTGATGGGCATGGCCAAGGCCAGTCTGGAGGCGTCTGTGCGTTATCTCGCTGCCAGCATGGGGCCGGATGGCGTCCGTGTGAACGGCATATCTGCCGGCCCCATTCGCACTCTGGCGGCCTCTGGCATCAAGAAATTCCGCAGCATGCTCGACTACAATGCCGCCAAGGCACCTCTGCGCCGTAACGTGACCATTGAGGAAGTGGGCAATACCGCCGCGTTTCTGTGCTCAGACCTGGCCTCCGGCATTACCGGCGAGATCACCTATGTAGACGCTGGCGCTAGCACAGTATCCATGCCGTTTGAGCTTGAGCTCTAGGACTGATGCCTCAAGGCAACGCCTAGAAAAAGCAAAGGCTTAAGCACAAAAAAGCCCACCATCTCGGTGGGCTTTTTTGTGGGCGGAACACCGCAGGGAAATTACTCTCCCTGGTTGGCGCTCAACCGGGACGGATGGAGCTCCACATCGCCCTCGTCACGTAACAGGGCAACCACCTGACGGAAATTGCGCTGCCCTTCCACATTGGCAAGTTCAACCAATGCTGCCTGCTGCTGGGCATCACTCAACGGTTCGGCATTACCGTCGGCAACGCGAGTTACCTGGTAGGCAACCACAGAACCGTCACCCAGACGGGTCAGCTCTACAGGAGAGGCCTCTCCTTCTTCGAAACGCGGCGCACCGAATGCACCGTTGACCACTTCCATGGACGGTTCTGCACCGCCGCGCTGCAGGCCTTCCTGCTCTTCAACTTCTACCTCGAACAAGTCCGCCACTGCCGCCAGATCAGCACCATCATCAATGGATTTCTGTGCTTCTTCACTAAGCTGCTGGACCTTGTCCATGGCGTGCTCACCTTTGAGGCGCTCACGGATAGCGAAAGAGACTTCCTCCAGGGGCATGGGTTCAGCAGACTTGTTCTCTGCGATACGCACAGCGATATAGCGGGTCGAATCGATTTCGATCAAATCACTGTTGTGCCCTTGTTCACGCACCTGATCAGAGTTCAGCGCCTGCTGCACCTGAGGCAGGGACAATGGCGCATCAGCCGCCGCCAGGTCGACCCAGTCCGTAGTTACCACAGACGTGCCCACCTGCTCTGCCGGGCTTTGTAGATCGGCATGCTCGTAGAGCAGCTCTTCCAGCTTCGCCACATCGTCATTCAACAACGCTTCGGCACGGGCTTTTTTCAGGTCGGCGCGAATTTGATCCGACAGCTCCGCCAGTGACGGCAATTCACGAGCGGTCTCCTCCTGAGTCACCTTGATCAGGTGGACCCCGGCGTCCGTTACCACCGGCGCAGAGACGGTGTCAGAAGCCAGCTCGGCAATGGCGTCTTCCATTTCTTCAGGCAAGGCCCCCTTGGAAACCACACCCAGATCACCACCAGACTGGGCGCTGCCTGAGTCGTCGGAGTACTGGGCAGCAGCATCTGCAAAGGATTTACCACCGGCAATGGCTTTCGCCGCTTCACGGGCACGGACCTTCGCCTGTTCAAGATCCCGGTCATCGTTCACTTCGATGAGAATATGTGACACCTGGCGTGGTGCGTCACCGGCGCCCGCTTCTTCCATGATGGATTTACGGACATCGTATTCCGCCTTCACATCCTCGTCAGTAACGCTCACCTGATCGGCATATTTGTCTGCAGACAGTTCAACGTAAGACACCTTGAACTCTTCAGGGCGCATGAATTCACCCTGATTCTCGTCATAGAAGGCTTTGACCTCTTCGTCTGACACGCTGAACTGCTTGCGCAGCGAGTTGATATCCAGTTGCGCATAACGGATGTCGCGGGACTGCTCCCCCAGACGACGCTGTTCGTTCAGCTCGGAAGGAAGCGAAAAGTCCGTCTGCATGAAGCCCGCACGGAACTGCTCCTTGATCATGTCCTGGCGCAACCCCTGGATGTAACTCTGCGGGTTCATCCCGCGGGCGCGCAGTTCACGCTCGAACCGCTGTTCGGAAAACTTGCCGTCTTCCTGGAACAACGGCACCTTGTAAATATCGGCAGCAACCTGTTGTTCACTGAACACCATGCTGGATTGTTCCGCTGCGGCCAGAATCAATTGCTCGTTGACGATGCCATCCAGCACCATTTCCGGACGCACAAATGAATCCAGCAATGCAGGATTCATGTTCGGACTTTGCTCGCGAAGCATGTTACGAACCCGCTCTACCCGCTGGTTCACAACACTACGTGTGATCTTGCTGCCTTCCACTTCAGCTACCACGTCGCCTGTGCTTCCACCGACAAAGTAGCCGTAAAAGCCGGAAATCACGAAAGGAAGAATGATTGCGGCAAGCAGGACCTTGCCCACGGGACCGCGGACAAACCGTCTGAACTCCTGCATGAAATTACTCCGTAGGGATACTCTCGAAATTCGATCTTATTATTCAGAACCGGCGGATGACTGCAGGTTCCCTTAAATGCAAAAAAGCGTACCCCTTACGAGTACGCTTTCTCAAACTGGCGGAGCGGACGGGACTCGAACCCGCGACCCCCGGCGTGACAGGCCGGTATTCTAACCAGCTGAACTACCGCTCCTGCAAACAGTTTAGTTCACCGCGTCTTTCAGTGCCTTACCGGCTTTGAAGCCCGGTACGTTGGCAGCGGCGATCTTGATGGTCTGGCCAGTTTGCGGGTTACGGCCATCGCGGGCTTCACGACGCTTCACTGCAAAAGTACCAAAACCTACCAGAGAAACGCTGTCACCTTTTTTCAGGGCACCAGTTACCGCTTCCAAAGTAGAATCCAGAGCACGACCTGCGTCGGCTTTGGAAATATCCGCGCTAGCGGCAATCGCATCAATCAACTCTGACTTATTCACAAAGTTCCCCTTTCTCTATTTTCCCGGTTTTATGGTCGAGGCGTGATGCACTCTCCTTATGCGAAGCCGCCTTTATACCAACGGGTATCAGGGGCGTCAAGAAAGGAGAAGCGCGATCTCACCCAAGTTAAAACAATTGAAAAACCATACAGATCAACAATTTAAAAAGGTTTAAATATGATCCGTTAATGTGTACTAGGACGTTTGTTACCTTCCTGGTTTTTCTCTTCTGCCAGCGCTAAATCCTCTTCCAGCTCCGCTTCGGAAAGCGGATTTGGTTGATGAGTCAGTGCCACATCAAGTACCTGGTCAATCCATTTTACTGGTCGAATGTCCAAGGACGCCTTGATATTGTCGGGGATCTCCTTGAGGTCCCTCTCATTTTCTTCCGGAATCAATACAGTCTTGATTCCGCCGCGATGGGCAGCCAACAACTTTTCCTTGAGGCCACCAATCGGCAGCACCTGCCCACGCAGGGTAATTTCACCGGTCATGGCCACATCCGCACGCACCGGAATACCGGTCAACACCGACACCATGGCCGTACACATTCCGATACCTGCACTGGGGCCATCTTTTGGCGTTGCCCCTTCCGGCACATGCATGTGCAGGTCGTTGCGATCCAGTGCCCGGCGGCGAATGCCCAGGGTGCCTGCACGGCTTTTCACTACCGTCCACGCAGCCTGGATAGATTCCTGCATTACATCACCCAGTGAGCCGGTAGAAATCACCCGCCCCTTGCCTGGCGTGGAAACACTTTCAATGGTGAGCAGCTCACCGCCCACAGACGTCCATGCAAGGCCGGTTACCTGACCGATCTGATCCTGTTCTTCAGCACGACCAAAGCTGAACTTGCGCACACCGAGATAATGCTCAACCAGCTCTTCACTCATGGTGACCGTTTCCGTTTCACCGGTGAGCAAATGTTCTTTCACCACCTTGCGGCAAATCTTGCTGATTTCACGCTCCAGCCCACGCACGCCAGCCTCCCGGCTGTAATGGCGAACGATGTACCGTAACACGGCTTCATCAAATAACAGCTCATCTTTTTTCAGGCCGTTGTTTTTGATTTGCTTGGGGATCAGGTACTGCAGCGCAATATTGACCTTCTCTTCCTCGGTATAACCGGGAAGACGAATCACTTCCATGCGGTCCAGCAACGGGGCCGGAATATTCATGGAATTGGACGTACAGATGAACAGGGTTTCAGAGAGATTGTAGTCCACTTCCAGATAGTGATCGCTGAACGTGTCGTTCTGTTCCGGGTCCAGGACTTCAAGCAGAGCAGACGCTGGATCACCCCGGTTGTCCATGCCCATTTTGTCGACTTCATCGAACAAAAACAGCGGGTTACGGACGCCGACCTTGGACAGTTTCTGGATAACCTTACCCGGCAAAGAGCCGATATAGGTCCGGCGATGGCCACGAATTTCTGCTTCGTCACGGACACCACCCAACGCCATGCGAACGAACTTGCGATTGGTGGCACTGGCGATGGATTGCCCCAGTGAAGTCTTGCCCACCCCGGGTGGCCCCACCAGGCACAACACCGGCCCTTTTACCTTGCCGACCCGGCTTTGTACGGCCAAAAATTCCAGCACGCGGTCTTTTACGTCTTCCAGACCGTAGTGGTCCCGGTCCAGTACTTCCTT
>NZ_LWFX01000112.1:0-999 GCF_001635175.1 Alcanivorax sp. HI0083
ATAGCGAGGAGGCTTTCATCCGTTGCCGGGAAGGCTGCATCAGCATTTGGCCGGTGAACGATATGGTGTTTGCCTGCCTGGCCAAGCCAACCACTAACTCCCAGCGCATGCAGATGCTGGTGTGGAAAACGGTTTCCCGGTTGAGGGGACTGGTTTAGTCGACGGTATCTTCACGACCAGTTCTCATTTTCCCTTCTTGCCTTTAAAAGCGGCGCTTACAGGCCGCTGAACCCCTTTCAAAACAACAAAAAACTACACCCTGCCCATGGAGAGATACACGGCGTTTCCCTAGCGTTCTGACACTAACGTACTGGAGGGAACGCAATGCCACGATCGACATTCAAGGCCGCCGTGTTGGCCGCCGTTCTGGGGGGCAGCGTGCTGTCACCCGCCTGGGCCGCCGACGATAACAATACCCCCGCCATGGGGGAGATCATCCAAAACCAATACATTGTGACCCTGGCACCGAATATCACCGAGCAACTGGGCCTCACCAGCCTGACCACAGCTATTCAAACGCTGCTGGCCGGTATTGGTGGGGGCGAGGTGCTTTATACCTATGACCATGCCTTGCTGGGCATGACCGTAAGATTGACCAACCTGCAGGCAAACTTGCTTGGTATTCTGCCCGGTGTCATCTCGGTTGAGCCGGACCGCATGGTGACCACCGTAGCCGTGCAGAGTAACGCCACCTGGGGCCTGGACCGGGTCGATCAACCGGCCCTGCCGCTGGATAGCAGTTTTCAGTATCCAGACAACGGCGGGCGTGATGTGAACATCTATGTGGTGGATACCGGCGTGCGCACCACACATCAGGAATTTACCGGCCGAGTACTGCCCGGTCGCAATTTCGTGAGCTCCGGGGGTTTCCTGTTTGGTGGCAGTGTTAACCCTGACGACTTTGAAGACTGCAACGGCCACGGCACCCATGTAGCAGGCACCGCTGCCGGCAGCACTTATGGTGTGGCGAAACAGGCCAACGTGGTGCCGGTACGTGTA
>NZ_LWFX01000113.1:0-617 GCF_001635175.1 Alcanivorax sp. HI0083
CGCGCAATGTGCAGCAGATGCAGCCATTGCTCATTTCCACCAGTTTCTCTTCCGACCGGTTCAGCGAAACGTTCTGATTGACCAGTGCCGCATCAATGTTGATTTCACTCATGTCGTTGACGATAACGGCAACGCGCAGGCCGCTTCGGTTGTTGAGAATATGGTTGAGGACAGTGGTCTTCCCGGCGCCGAGAAACCCTGACAGCACGGTAACGGGAAGCTGGCGAATGGGGCTGGCTTGCTGACTTGTCATGTTTCTATCCTGTTCGTTGATGAGCATAGTGGCGTTCATTCTGTTCAAGGCGAGCCTTCACCTCGGCACAGTATTCCGTGGTAGGACGGGCCAGCAGCCGCGGCAGACCAATGGGCTCACCGCTGATTTTGCAGTAACCGTAATCCCCGCTTTCCAGCCGCCTCAGGGCAGCACGAATTTTCCCCAGCAAAGCTTGTTCGCGGGCCATAAAGCGTAGCTGATGGCGGCAGCTCTCCTCCTCGACAGCGGCGTCCAATGGGTCTGCCTGGGTCGGTGTATGCAAATTATTTCTGGCGCTGCCGATGTGTTGTTCGCAATCGTGAGCCAGGACAACAAGACGGTTGCGGAAAAACGCCCGCTGGCT
>NZ_LWFX01000114.1:0-633 GCF_001635175.1 Alcanivorax sp. HI0083
CTTGTCCGGATCCGCCTTGAGCGCCTCGCGCTCGGCCTCGATGCGGGATGTCATCCGTTCCACGGCGTCCGACACCACCTGGCGCGGATCGCTCTCGGCATGGGCCAATGTGGCCATGCCTGCCANCAGCAGCACCAGGCCGGCGTGCAGCCACGTTCGAATATACCGTTGCAAATGCATAGATTACTCCCTGTTAGTCTCCGGCGGTTTTACGGTGTTCTTTACCCCCTGTCCAGTCATCAACAGCGGCAACATCGTGAACCTTGATTGTTTTATTGGAGTCACAGAGTTCGATACGGTTCCCGCCGTAGAGACCAGGTTACCGATTTCGGGTCAACGTGAAGGGGGCAACCGGTGTATAATCGCCGCCAACGCCAAGGAGAACGCATGAGTCACGACCATATCAGCGTCGGTCAACGGGTACTGGATATCGAAGCCCGGGCCGTGGATGCCCTGAAAGACAGCCTGGACGCCAGCTTTTCTGCTGCCTGCGATCTGATGCTGAATGCCAAAGGCCGCGTGATCGTCACCGGCATGGGCAAAAGCGGGCATGTGGGCAGCAAACTGGCGGCCACCCTGGCCAGCACCGGCACCCCCTCTTTTTTTGTGCATCCCGGTGAAGCCTCCCATGGC
>NZ_LWFX01000115.1:0-1039 GCF_001635175.1 Alcanivorax sp. HI0083
GCCGCAGGGCCACCACAGGACAAGAAAGAGCAAGGACGGGAGGGGTAATGTCGGAATTTCTGCGCGAACGCTACGAAGAGGTGGATCTGACGCCGGGTCAGGGCAAGATCACGGCGACGATCTCCATCGGGCTGGGTTGTTTGGCGCTGCTGGGAAGTTTCTGTTTTCTTTATCCGGAACTGTTTACCACGCCGGAATTCAGGGCGTTTTATAATGCCGAGATCTTGCGGCTGCTGCTGTTTATTGGCATTGGTATCGGGTTTACCTGCGGGTTTTTCAGCGTGTTTCGTCACCAGGAACGGCGTTACGGCATTATCGGCATGGTGCTGGCCTGCATGGCTGCGCTTATCGGTTCCGGGCGCCTGGATGTGCCGCCAGTGGATGGCCGCAGCCTCTATGCGGGCCTGGATTATTTCATCCTCACACTGCTGGTGCTGGGGCTGGTCTTTATCCCGCTGGAGCGCGCCTACCCGAAGAACCGGGAACAGAAGACCCTGCGCGGTGGCTGGGTGACGGACATGAAGTACTTCCTGTTCAGCCACGTGGCCCTGCAGCTGATCAGCTTTTTCACCATTATCCCTATTCAGGTGTTGCTGCACGACAAGGTGGACATCGGCTTCCAGCAGGCCATCGCCAGCCAACCCCTGTGGCTGCAGTTTATTGAAATTCTGATTGTGATCGATCTGGGCAGCTACTGGATTCACCGGGCCTTCCACGAAGTGCCCTGGCTATGGAAATTCCACGCCGTGCACCATTCCACTACCCAGATGGACTGGCTGGCCTCATCACGGCTGCATGTGGTGGAAATCATCGCCAACCGTTTTATTGGCTATCTGCCCATCTTTATCCTCGGCTTCTCCCCCTCGGCGGTGTATGCCTATCTGGTGTTCGTGTCGTTCCACGCCATCTTCATCCACGCCAATGTCCGTTTCCGTTTTCCCGGCGTGCGCTGGCTGATCGCCACCCCGGAATTTCACCACTGGCACCATTCCTCGGAAGACGAAGCCGTGGATAAAAACTACGCCGCCTTCCTGCCCAT
>NZ_LWFX01000116.1:0-1014 GCF_001635175.1 Alcanivorax sp. HI0083
GCATCCAGCATCAAACCATTAACAGCCAGAGAAGCCCAGCCCGCTTTCCAAACCAGCCACTCCCCTTTACAGCTGCCAGCCCCATCGCAACCGCCACCACCAGGCAAATTCCAGTTTGTTGCAGAATAAATTCCGGAAGCCCCAGCATCACCGCGATTTGCAAGCTGCCATGCCAGACGACAGTTCATGTTGCCCAAGTCAGAAGGTCCACCACAAGAAGATAGGCCTTGCCCTGTGGTGGAAGGATCGTCAGTTCTAACGGAGTTATAGTAGTACTCTATAGAAACCATGACGCCTTCTTGACCTGTTATAGCTCCCATTTCCTGCTCTTCCAATGCCTCCATTGCATGGCCTAGGACAGGAAAAGCCAAACTTGTCGACATCAAAACAGCCGTTAGAACGCCCAGCAATGCTGTATGTAAAAATTTTCTACGAACAAAGATAGCATCAGGATCGATCTTCATTAGTTTCCGGCCCCCAACGATGTGATTTTCATATGCTGGATTAGCATACCCTCGATGCGTGAAATACCAAGGTTGGTCACCGTGTTTGTCGGTGCTGTCACGGCAGCATTCGTACCGCCTACAAAATATATTCCGTTTGTCGCGTCATTGGGCCCAGGCAACCCTGCACCAGTACCAATATCGACCCCACTCCAATCACCCCAGCGAACATAGCCATGAGTATCAGGGTTAGGATCAGCTATCGAATCATCCGATGCCAAGTCACAAATTCCTCCCTGCTCCTTGCAATAGAAATGATTATAAACATTTGAAACATCTGGAATTCGAGTCAGTTCAATCGAAAAGTTGCCATTCTGAACAGGATTGGCAAGTTCGTTTCCATTTTCATCGTATCTACTAACGCCACTAAAAGTCAGCGCCTGATAATGAAGGGTCCCCAAAGGAATGAAGGCATCCACATTCCTGAAATACATTCCTTCCTGATTATTGAAATTCGGAACATAATGAAGCTGATCAGGTGAGCCACCTGCTTGCCGAACGGAAAAACGAA
>NZ_LWFX01000117.1:0-468 GCF_001635175.1 Alcanivorax sp. HI0083
GCAATCCTCCGAATATCTGGGCCGTGAACACCGGGCCTGATCCGTTTCCGACAACAGCGTCATTGGCCAGGTTTCACAGATGAGCAAGGGCCTGAGCGTTTCGGTCATTGCCCGATGACCGCCACAGTGAACATTATGGGGCATTCTGTGCCCCTGCCAGTCCGGCGTTGGGGCCACTCCCGATAACCTGATGCCGGAGAGCATGATGATTCCCCGTACGCTGTTTAGTTCTGACCACGAAACCTTCCGCGATACCGTACGCAAATTCCTGGAAAACGAAGCCGTTCCCTTCAATGAAGAATGGGAGCAGCAGGGCGTTGTGCCTAAAGAGGTATGGTTAAAAGCGGGCGAGCAGGGTTTTCTGTGCCCCATGGTGAGTGAAGAATACGGCGGTATCGGCGCTGATTTCCTCTACAGCGTGGTGATCAGTGAAGAGATTGCCAAACTGGGCCTCACCGGCATTGGCTG
>NZ_LWFX01000118.1:0-793 GCF_001635175.1 Alcanivorax sp. HI0083
GTGAACGAACCGGTGCATATGCTGATGAAGGTGGAAACCCATAACCACCCTACGGCGATTGCGCCGCATCCGGGGGCGGCCACCGGTTCCGGTGGTGAAATCCGTGACGAAGGTGCCACCGGCCGTGGCTCCAAGCCCAAGGCCGGGTTGAACGGCTTTTCCGTATCCAATCTGAATATCCCCGGTTTTGGCCAGCCCTGGGAGCAGCCCTACGGTAAACCCGGGCGCATTGCCTCTGCACTGGACATCATGATCGAGGGGCCGATTGGCGCTGCTGCATTCAATAACGAATTTGGTCGTCCCAATCTGTGTGGTTACTTCCGTACCCTGGAAATTAACGCACCAGGTGTGAACGGTGATGAGATGCGCGGTTACCACAAGCCGATCATGATCGCCGGTGGCCTGGGCAACATCCGTGATGGTCATGTGGAGAAGAACCCGATTCCCGCCGGCGCCAAGATTATTGTGTTGGGTGGCCCGGCCATGCTGATCGGGCTGGGCGGCGGGGCGGCCAGTTCCATGGCCTCCGGCCAGTCTGCGGAAGCGCTGGATTTTGCTTCAGTGCAGCGCGAGAACCCGGAAATTGAGCGTCGGGTACAGGAAGTGATTGATCGCTGCTGGGCCCGCGGGGACGATAACCCGATTGTATCCATTCACGATGTGGGCGCTGGCGGTTTGTCCAACGCCTTGCCGGAGCTGGTCCACGATCATGATATGGGCGCCCAGCTGGAGCNGCGCAAAGTGCCCAGTTCCGAGCCCGGCATGAGCCCGGTGGAAATCTGGTGTAATGAAG
>NZ_LWFX01000119.1:0-921 GCF_001635175.1 Alcanivorax sp. HI0083
GCAGATTCGACAGCACCTGGGCGATTTTATTCCCGAGGATCTGGGGATTAGCCTGAATCAGGTCAATGGCATCAGTGCGTTTCAGTTGAGTGATTCAGCCGTGACGGCCACGGTAACTCTGGGGTATCCCTGCGACAGTATTCGTGACGCGCTGATTGATGCCATCCACGCACACATGGCTCCGGTACTGGAGCAGCGTTCCCTGTCAGTGACGGTGGAAAGTCGCATTGTGCCGCACCGGGCGCAAAGCAGCCTGCCGGCGCGGGACCAGGTCGCCAATATCATTGCCGTTGCGTCCGGCAAGGGCGGGGTGGGCAAATCCACCTCGGCAGTGAATCTGGCGCTGGCGCTGCAGGCGGAGGGCGCCCGTGTTGGGTTGCTGGACGCGGACGTGTTCGGGCCCAGCCAGCCGTTGATGCTGGGGTTGCCCGACGGTACACGCCCCCAATTGCTGGACGGCAAATTTTTTGTGCCGGTGGACGCCTACGGTTTGCAGACCATGTCCATGGGGTACCTGACCACAAAGCAGACACCGGTGGTGTGGCGTGGGCCTAAGGCCAGCGGCGCGCTGGTGCAGATGATGGAACAGACCCGCTGGCATGATCTGGACTATCTGTTGGTGGATTTGCCCCCCGGAACCGGGGACATCCAGCTGACGCTGGCCCAGAAAATTCCGGTGGCGGGTGCCGTGGTGATTACCACGCCGCAGGATATTGCGTTGCTGGATGCCATCAAGGGCGTGGAAATGTTCCGCAAGGTGGATATCCGGGTGCTGGGAATCCTGGAAAACATGGCCATGCATGTCTGTAACCAGTGCGGGCATCAGGAGGCTATTTTCGGTCAGGGTGGTGGCGACAAAATGGCAGCAGATTATGGCACTGAGGTGTTGGCTGCGCTGCCATTGTCCCTGCGTATCCGCGA
>NZ_LWFX01000120.1:0-795 GCF_001635175.1 Alcanivorax sp. HI0083
CGCCAGCGTGGGCCACCAGGGGTCGTCAGCGGACACCGCCACCACTACTTTGTGGATCGGCGCGAACGAGAGCAATCGATTCAGGGTGTGTTCGGCCAAGGTTTGGCCGGCCAGGGAAAGATACTGCTTGGGAAAACCCGCGCCCATTCGGCTTCCCACCCCGGCAGCAGGAACCACGGCATACAGCGGGCCGGAAATAACAGGATTCACTCTGTGCCCCGGGGCTGTTCAAGAATCAGGAAAAAGGTTTCTCCGTTACGAACCATCCCCAGGTCCTTGCGTGCGATTTCTTCAATCGCTTCTGTACCTTGTTTCAGGTCGTTCACGTCAGCGGCCATGAGACGATTGCGTTCTGCCAGCTTGGCATTGCTTTCTTTCAGCACGGCCACGTCTTTTTTCAACGCGGCCACATGGCGAAGGCTGCCTTCACCAAACCACAACCGAACCTGCAGGCCCAAAAACAGCAGCGCCAGCAATGCCAGAGCGACTTGCCGGGCAGGTGACAGTTTCAGTGTCATCCGCTCGGTGTTGCCCTTGCTGTTGCCGGCGCTGGATTTTGCCTTGGGGGCTGGCATCGCTTAGCCGAGCAGCTTGAACTCTTTACGGCCATGGTAAGCCGCACGGCCCAGTTCCTGCTCGATGCGAATCAAACGGTTGTACTTGGCAACACGGTCGGAGCGGCACAGGGAGCCGGTCTTGATTTGGCCCGCCGCCGTCGCCACCGCCAGATCAGCAATGGTGGTATCCGCTGTTTCACCACTACGGTGGGAAATGACCGCAGTGTAACCGGCATCT
>NZ_LWFX01000121.1:0-753 GCF_001635175.1 Alcanivorax sp. HI0083
GACTTGAAGCATAACCACGGCTGCTGCAACGGGATTGTCAGCCTAACAACAAGGAACGCGCATGACCATTATCGGTATCGACCTGGGGACCACCAACAGTGCCTGCGGCATCTGGACGGACGAGGGGGTCAAACTGATACCGAACCGGCTGGGGGACGTGTTGACCCCGTCGGTGGTCGGGCTGGACACCCAGGGTGAGCTGATCGTGGGGCGTACCGCCCGCCAACGCCTGATCAACCACAGTGATCAGACCGTGGCCGCCTTTAAACGATTGATGGGCACCGACCACAAGATCAAGCTGGGCCGCCAGGCATTCAGTGCCACGGAATTGTCATCGCTGGTATTGCGCTCATTGAAGGAAGACGCCGAAGCCTACCTGGGCGAGGCGGTCACCGAGGCGGTCATCAGTGTGCCGGCCTACTTCAACGATAACCAGCGCCACGCCACCAAGCAGGCCGCCGAACTGGCGGGCCTGAAAGTGGAGCGGTTGATCAACGAACCTACCGCCGCCGCCATTGCCTATGGCCTGCACGAAAAGCAGGAAGGCCTGTTCCTGATCCTGGACCTGGGCGGCGGCACCTTTGATGTATCACTGCTGGAATTTTTCGACGGCATCATGGAAGTTCACGCCAGCGCCGGGGACAACTTTCTCGGCGGCGAAGACTTTGTCGATGCCATGGTCGACGACGTTTTACGCGAGCATTCGCTGCGTCGCGATGACCTGAAGCCCAACCTGCTGCAACAGCTTTACCT
>NZ_LWFX01000122.1:0-10928 GCF_001635175.1 Alcanivorax sp. HI0083
GACTGCACGCCATGTTTGCCCCCTCCGGACTGCCGGAAGTGGATGATCTGGTGCTCAGCGGCCGGGAACATTTTGGCTCCACCATGTACCCCACCACCGCCCGCGGCGTTGCTGGCCTGGTACGGGCCATGAAGAAAGGAGCCCTAACCGCCATCCTGCCCGATCAGGTTCCCGATCGCCGCAGCGGGCGCCACGCCCCTTTTTATGGCCAGCCGACCTATACCGGGACACTGGCATGCAAACTGATCCGCCAGACAGGCGCCGTCACCTTCATGGCCTGGGCGCGTCGCCTGCCCGGCACCCAGGGCTACGAAATTCGGGTTCGGCCGGCTGACCCCTGCGTGGCAGATGAGGACCTGGATAAGGCTCTGACGGCCATGAACCGCTCCATCGAGCATCTTATCGACGAATCCCCCAGCCAGTACCTGTGGAGCTACAAGCGTTTCCGCCGCCCACCAGCCGGGGTCGACACGCCCTACTAGCGCTGCGCCCCTGCGTTTTCAGTGCCTCACCGTTTCAGTGATTACGAGTATTCACGCCATGAATGGTTGTAACCCCGGTTTGTCTTAACAATTGATGCCCATTCCGCTATACTCCGCGCGCAACTCCAACCCCCAGTAACACCCTAAAAGACTGATTTCCAAAAGAAATCAGCCAAGACGACGATGAGGGAAACGCTGTGCTAGAAGCCTATCGCAAACATGTAGAAGAGCGCGCCGCTGAAGGTGTGCCGCCAAAGCCGCTGACCGAACAGCAGGTTGCCGACCTGGTAGAACTGCTGAAGACCCCGCCGGCTGGCGAAGAAGAATTTATCCAGGACCTGTTCGTAAACCGCGTTCCACCGGGTGTGGACCAGGCCGCTTATGTTAAAGCCGCGTTCCTGACCGCGATCGTTAAAGGCGAAGCCAGCTCTCCCCTGATCGACCGTAAACGTGCCGTTCAACTGCTGGGCACCATGCAAGGTGGCTACAACGTTGCCACTCTGGTTGAAGCGCTGGACGATGCCGAACTGGCCGAAATCGCCGCAGACGAACTCAAGCACACCCTGCTGGTCTTCGATGCCTTCCACGACGTGGAAGACAAGATGAAAGCCGGCAACGCCAAGGCCAAGGAAGTGATCGAGTCCTGGGCCGAAGGTGAGTGGTTCACCAAGCGCGCGGACCTGGCAGAGAAAATGTCTCTGACCGTGTTCAAGGTCACCGGCGAAACCAACACCGATGATCTGTCCCCCGCCCAGGACGCCTGGAGCCGCCCGGACATCCCGCTGCACGGCAACGCCATGCTGAAAAACGCCCGTGAAGGTATTACTCCGGAAAAAGACGGCGAAATCGGCCCGCTGAGCCAGATGGACGAACTGAAGAAAAAAGGCTTGCCTGTTGCCTACGTGGGCGATGTTGTGGGTACCGGTTCTTCCCGTAAGTCCGCCACCAACTCCGTGCTGTGGCACTTCGGTGAAGACATCCCGTATGTGCCCAACAAGCGCGCCGGTGGCGTGTGCATCGGCGGCAAGATCGCCCCCATCTTCTTCAACACCATGGAAGATTCCGGCGCCCTGCCCTTCGAGTGCGATGTTTCCAAAATGGAAACCGGTGACCAGATCGACGTTTACCCATTCGCTGGCAAGGTAGAAAAGAACGGCGAAGTGATTGCCGAATTCGACCTGCGTTCCCAGGTGCTGCTGGACGAAGTGCGCGCCGGCGGCCGTATCAACCTGATCATCGGTCGCGGCCTGACCACCAAGGCTCGCGAAGCCTTGGGTCTGGCGCCGTCCGAACTGTTCCGCAAGCCGGAGCAGCCGGGTGATTCCAACAAGGGCTACACCCTGGCCCAGAAAATGGTCGGCAAGGCCTGCGGCATGGAAGGTGTTCGCCCCGGCATGTACTGCGAGCCGAAGATGACCACCGTAGGTTCCCAGGACACCACTGGCCCGATGACCCGTGACGAGCTGAAAGATCTGGCTTGCCTGGGCTTCCAGGCGGACCTGGTGATGCAGTCTTTCTGTCACACCGCCGCTTACCCCAAGCCGGTTGACGTGGAAACCCAGCACACCCTGCCCGACTTCATCATGAACCGTGGCGGTGTTTCCCTGCGTCCGGGCGACGGCATCATCCACTCCTGGCTGAACCGTATGCTGCTGCCGGATACCGTGGGTACCGGTGGTGACTCCCACACCCGTTTCCCCATGGGCATTTCCTTCCCCGCCGGCTCTGGTCTGGTTGCGTTTGCCGCTGCCACCGGTGTGATGCCGCTGGACATGCCGGAATCCGTACTGGTTCGCTTCAAGGGCAAGCGCCAGCCGGGCATCACCCTGCGTGACCTGGTACACGCCATCCCCATGCAGGCCATCAAAGACGGCCACCTGACCGTTGCCAAAGCCGGCAAGGTCAACGTCTTCTCCGGTCGCGTACTGGAAATTGAAGGCCTGGATGACCTGACCGTTGAGCAGGCATTCGAGCTGTCTGACGCGTCCGCCGAGCGTTCCGCTGCGGGCTGTACCATCACCCTGTCCGAAGACAGCGTGACCGAGTACCTGAAGTCCAACATCACCATGCTCAAGTGGATGATCTCCAACGGCTACGGCGACGCCCGTACCATTGAGCGTCGTATTCAGGGCATGGAAGAGTGGCTGGCCAACCCGAGCCTGATGCGTGCCGACGCCGATGCCGAGTACCACACCGTCATCGAAATCGACATGGACCAGATCAACGAGCCGGTACTGTGCTGCCCGAACGACCCGGACGATGCCAAGACCCTGTCCGACGTGGCTGGCGCCAAGATCGACGAAGTCTTCATCGGTTCCTGCATGACCAACATCGGTCACTTCCGCGCAGCCGGCAAACTGCTGCAGAAAGTGGAAAGCGGCACCATGCCGACCCGTCTGTGGATCGCTCCGCCGACCAAGATGGATCAGCACCAGCTCACCGAAGAAGGCTACTACAACATCTTCGGCAGCGCCGGTGCACGCACCGAGATGCCGGGCTGCTCCCTGTGCATGGGGAACCAGGCTCGCATCGCACCGAAGTCCACTGCAGTATCCACCTCCACCCGTAACTTCCCGAACCGTCTGGGTCAGGGTGCGGATGTGTACCTGGCATCGGCTGAGCTGGCGTCTGTGGCGTCCATCCTCGGCAAGCTGCCGAGCAAGGAAGAGTACATGGAGTATGCGAACACCATCGACTCCATGTCCTCCGAGATCTACCGCTACCTGAACTTCGACCAAATGGCCGAATACCAGGAAGTGGCAGACACCGTGAAGATCCCGGTTGCCCAGTCTGTATAACGACTGACTGACCGTTTCACGGAACCAAAAAAGCCCGGCTGCGAAGCCGGGCTTTTTTGTGTCTGTTTATCGAGCGGGTGTCGAATCAGGCGTAGCCGCAAGCCGCCCCCCCCACGGCAAACCGGAACCACTACTGCCCTAACCGGCGCTTGGTCAGCCCGGTAGCCTGTGCCTGCAGAGGATCTTCAGGCCATGGATGCTTTGGATAACGGCCACGTAAATCCTTGCGCACGGCCGCATAGTTCTCTGCCCAGAACCGCGCCAGGTTATCGGTAATCGCTGCCGGGCGCCCCGCCGGAGCGAGCAGGTGAACCGTGATCGCAAGCGCACCAGCCGCTAGCATCGGCAACCTCTGCAAACCGAACAGTTCCTGCAACTTGGCCGCCAACACCACATGCTCACCGGTGTAATCCAGATGCACGGTACGGCCGGTGGGAATGGTCACCGTTTCCGGCATCCATTGCTCCAGTTGGCGCTGCTGATCTATCGATAACAGGCCAGACAGCGCCGCCCCCAGAGGCAATTTTTTCAGATCCGCCACGCTGCGCATCCCGGCAAGGTAAGGCCCCAGCCACTGCTCCAGCCCGGACAGAAGCCCCGCATCACTCACATCCGGCCAACCCGCCTCTGGCTGCATCGCAGACAAGCGCAGAATACGCGCTTGCCACTGACGCCAACACTCCTCCCAGGGAAGCACCGCAAGCCCCAGGCTGCGGATGCCAGCCAACAGGCCGGCTACCTGCTGTTCATTGCTCAGTGACGCCAGTGGCTGGCTTTGCAGGACCAAATTCCCCAGCACCCGTTCACGGCGCCCGGTGACCCGCTGTTTTTCTGAGTCCCAACCAATGTGTTCCCGCCAACGACCATGCTGCTCCAGAACAGAGTCAATCTCTTGATCAGTCAAAGGCCAGGCGAGGCGAATGCGCGCGTCTTTGGGTTGCCCATCTGTGTCCATGACCAGCAACCATTCCGCTCCCTGCAGGCTATCGTTGTCATGCAGGAACAGGCCCGGGCCATCGGCCATTTGGTAACGCCCCTGGCTACCGCTGCGCCGCCGGCTTATCTGCAACGCAAACACTGACGCCAACAAGCCACCCATGCCATCGCGCCAGCCTTGCGGTGTCTGGTCGTTCCCGGCGTTAAGACGCTTCGCCTCGGCAAGCACCGTAGCGAAGCGTTGCGGATGATTCTCCAGCGCCTCCAGGCGCCGCCGTAAATCCACGCCCTCGCCGGCAAGGATATCCCGCTCGGAGAGCACCGCAACAAGCCGGGCCGCCGGCTCGGCTAGCCCGATCTCTTTGGCAGCAATCAACAGAAGGGCAAGAGATGGATCCACAGGGAGACGGGCAATGGCGTCGCCCCGGGGCGTCAGCGACCCGCTTTGATCCAGCGCACCACCGCGCTGCAGGCGCTCCACCGCACTGTCCCAGGCGGCCTGCGGTGGCACATCAAGCCATGGCATCTGTTGTGGATCACGGCAACCCCAGCGAGCCAGATCCAGCACTAGCCGGTCGAGCCCCACACGCTGAATTTCCGGCAATTGATAACGCGCCAACACATCCGCTTCGCCCCACAAGCGCAGGCTATGGCCTGGCCCCAGGCGCCCGGCCCGGCCACTGCGTTGCCGGGCATTGGCATCGCTGATACGACGGGTGACCAAGCGGGTACGATGCCGGGCAGGATCATAGACCGGCTCGCGGGCGAAACCACTATCGACCACGTGGGTTACCCCGTCGATGGTCAGGCTGGTTTCTGCCACATTGGTCGCCAACACGATCAGCTGCGGCTCATTGGCTGCCAATTCGAGCACCCTCTGCTGTTTGTCCAGAGACAAACCACCATGAAGCGTGGCCACCGCTACCCTACAGCCCCGCTGATCCAGCTGACTGGCAACACGGCGCATATCGCTCTGCCCGGGCAGGAAGACCAGTATCACCCCGGCGTCGCCGATCAGTCCCATCACCTGTTCCGCGCAATGGTTGCGCCAGTCCTGGCGGGCGGGCACCGGCGCATAGGCAACGGACACGGGGTAGCTCTGCCCTTCGCTACGCACCAGCGGCGCCTGCAGAAGGGTTTCCAGCGGGCCGCAGTCCAACGTGGCGGACATCACCAGCAGGCCGAGATCGGGACGAAAAACCTCACTCGCCTCCAGAATCAGGGCCAGGCCAAGATCGGCGTTCAGAGAGCGTTCATGGAATTCATCAAAAATCACCAGGCTGACACCGGGGAGCTCGGGATCGTTGAGCAACATGCGGGTCAGTACCCCTTCGGTCACCACTTCCAGGCGCGTCCGGGCACTCACCCGGGTATCAGTACGGGTGCGGTAGCCCACCGACTGCCCCACGGCTTCTCCCCGTTGCGAGGCCATAAAAGTGGCCACCGAGCGGGCCGCCACGCGGCGCGGTTCCAGCATCAGGATTTTCCCGCGCTGGCCCCACTGACTGTCCAGCAGCGCCAGGGGTACACGGGTAGACTTCCCGGCCCCCGGCGGCGCCTCGAGAATGGCACGCCCGTGCGCCTTTAACGCCTGTAAAAGCGGGTTAATCGCCTGATCGACTGGAAAAACTGTTGCCATTCGTTACGTCCGTCGCCGTTTCGCCGTGACCACCGTCACGCTGGCACTTTTCATCACGCAGTAATGCTCGTGACGTGCAAAACCTATGCTATATTCTGCTCATATAGCTAATAATTAATAACTACGTCAGATAGTGATTTATGCTGAATGATTTGGGGATCCCTGAGCATCTAATCTGGAAACTGGACCAGTTTGACAACCACAAGCGGGCGGTCAATTTTATCAAACAGTTCCAGGAAACGCTGTGCGTTTACAGTGCACCAGTACAGCAGCTCTATACCAACTACGACATCTCATTGCCCGATGATGATGATCGTTCAATGATCATTTTACCCAACCCCTACGCGTACCACGATACGTTCAACAGCATTGGGGACCACAGTGTGCATGCCAGCGGCATGTATATCGTCCCCGGCGATCTTTTCGGTAAGGAAGGATTATTTCTGACCTTGCGCCTGCTGAAGTACGGCAAGCGCGTCATCAAGCCGGTACCGCTGAAAGTGGGCCTGTGGGCGTTGATGAAAAAAGAAACGAAGGAAGTCCCCTTTCTGCCGGTTATCACCAAAGGCGACCTGCGCGCCTTCCGCAAGGATTTTCCCTGCCTGCACCTGCATCGCATTCAACCATCCAAGCTGGTGGACCGGTCTGCCATGGAGATCAAGGCAATCCAGAAAGTGATTCGCGACAAGCTGAAAGTGTATATGTAGCAACGCCCGAGGCCTGACGCAGGGCGCCTAACGGTAAAGGTCAGGCGCAAGCGTCAGGCACCCGGCTTCAAGCTTCCGGCGTTTGATAGCAATAATCCAGCGCCTGAATGTAATACTCCAGCCCACGCTGGGCCGCCTTGAAGGCGCGGTCACGGCTTTCCTGCTCTACACAGAGCAACTTCACCAACTCCATGGCCTCATGGGGGTGATCGTCGTCATAGGAGGCATGAGCTCTCAGCCAGGCCATGGAATGACGGTTAATCGTGGCGACCCCGTCTTCCTGATACGCCTTCATGCCCTTGACCACACTCTGGCTCCACTCGCCCGTGGCCCACTCAATGGCCAGATTGGTGGCAGCAATACCTTCTTCCAGGCTGCCCTGGCGCCCCATGGTCCAGAGAAAATTGTTGACCGCATCCATCGCCGCAGGAGGCTCAACGAACTCAAGGTCTTCCAGTGTCAGGCCGAAGCCCATGGCCCAGTCCTGGTACCAATAGGCGTGGCGCTGCTCAATCTTGATGTTGCCGATCAACCAGTTCTTGGCCTGCTCATGGCCCGGGAAGCGGCCAGGCCGGGTTTTCGCCAGGTTCAGCCCCATATACTTGGGGAAGTTTTCCACCAGCGGGTAGAAATTCAATAACGCACAACGGAAACGCGGCAGGCTCAGTTGCCCGCTGGCCATTTCCGCGAATACCGGGTGGTTAACAACCTTGTTCTTGAGGGGCACCAGGTCATCCCAGAACTGCTGGGCCCAAGGGGTATGCTCTGTCAGTTCGAGCGCTTTCTTATAATTTGCGGCACGCATTCGTCGTTCTCCATAACAACCCAAGCAATCATTGCAACGCATACCAGCGTACCCGCCTCCCGGATAGCACACTAGTCCAATAATTTGTATAAGCGATTTCGCAGGCCACGTAAATGGCGCATTTGCTGTTTACGGTTTTTTTGCCGTGGATCGTACAGTGCACGCTGGTAGTAACGGGCCCAATCCTGGGCCGGGCTGGCCGCCCGTGGCCAGCGCTCTGCTATGGCGCTGGCCAGTTGCGAAGGCGTTACCCCGGGGGCCAACGCCAGCCCGCAGGCCTGAGCACGCTGATGTAACCGCCAGAACTCCTTCTCCAAGGGCGACTGACTATGGGCTGGGTTGCGCCAGAACAGGTACAGGCCATACAGCCCCAACAGCAAGGCCACAGACACCATCAACGTAATCGCCACACGCAGCGGTGTCACTTGCCCCAGTAGCTTGCTCAGCACGGACAACTGCAGCTGGCTGTCGTAGCCCAGCACCCAGGTCTGCCAGCGGAAATCCACATAATCGGCCCACTCACGCATGACGCCCAGCAGGCCGCTGTCGGCAAAGCCATCAAATTGAATACCGCTTAGCTCACCCCCGGAATCACGCTCTTCAAGCGCGGCTCGTAAACCTCGCTCCACGCGTTCTGGCGCCACGGCACCGGTGGGGTCCACCCGCACCCAGCCCTGTCCCTCAAGCCACACCTCACTCCAGGCATGGGCGTCGTATTGACGCACCAGCAAGTGGGAACCCAGACTGTTCTGTTCGCCTCCCTGATAGCCCACCACCACCCGGGCAGGGATTCCGGCAGCGCGCATCAGGAAGGTAAAGCTGGAGGCATAATGCTCGCAGAACCCCTTGCGCGAACGGAACAGGAAATCGTCAATGGGGTCGGCCACCAGTTTGGGCGGTCGCAGCGTGTAGTGGAAAGGCTGTTGGCGAAAATACCTCAACGCCTGCTGCACCACTGCCGCATCCGACGGGTTCTCAAGGCGCCACTGCTGGGCGAGACCACGGGCACGGCGGCCGCTCTCGTCAGGAATCGACAGCATCAGCGCTTTCTCTTCTGCTGCCAATGGCAGCCGCCGGGTTGCCGCCGGCACACTGACAACCTGATAGCTCTGTCGTTGGCTCACCGGGTTGTTCGCCACCAGCCGCATGTCCCGGGCCAGGCTGACGCCTCCCTCACTGACAAAGGGTACCGGCATGGCAAACAGCCAGCGGCGCTGGGTAGGTTCAACTATAACCTGGTAGGCATAGCTGGTGCCGTCGCCCCGCCCGGCTGTCAACGCATCCACCCAGTCCGGGGTCGGCCCACGGCCGCCGTACAGGTAACGCGCCTCATCCATGCCGCGAGGAATGGCCTGCTGCCAGGCCCGGCCATCAAAATGGCTCAATGTCAGGCCGCGCCAGTAGCGCTCTGCCGGCGGCGGCATATCGCCGTCAAAAGCGACGCGGAACGCCAGCGCGGACGACTCTGACAGCTCGCTGATCTGTCCGGGGGCCATGCTGTCGGTCATCCCGGTGCGGGCTTTTCCGTTGCCCACCTGCATGTTCCACAGCGGCGCCACTCTGGGCACCAGCACAAACAGAATCAGCATCAAGGGGACCGCCTGGGCCATGATGATGCCGGCGCGTTTAAGGTGCTGCATGCCGCTGGCACGGGTATCGCTATGATTAATCCCCGCCAGACAGGCGGTGAGTAGCACCATGCACAGCAACACATAGAGGAACATCAGCGGGCTTTGCGAGAACAGCAACGACGTCGCACAAACGAAAAAACCCAGCACCAGCAAGACGTAGGCATCCCGCTGACTAACCACTTCCAGATACTTGAGCCCGAACAGCGACACCAGCAGGGCCACACCGGCTTCCGGGCCGTACAGGCGGCCGAAGCTGTAAAAGGTGAGCGCCACCGCCCCCATCAACAACAGGCTGCGGATAATACGCCCGGGCAACGCTATCCGCTGGCGGTTGACCAGGGCACGGATAATGATCACCAACGCAAACAGCCCCCCTTGCCAAAGCGGGCCTTTGAGTAACTGAGGCAGCGCACAGAACGTTACCGCAAGCGTCAGCCAAAGGCGGGTATGGGAAGGAACCTGGTAAATACGCGCCATCAGAACTCCGGGTAACAGGCCAGCGCATCCAGCAAGCGCCAGCGATGCACATCACCGGTATCCGGTGCCAATGTCAGGCCCGGCAACACCAACCCATAGGGCTGGTGCTGCCGATCCAGCTCCAGCACCCAGTGACACAAAATGGAAAGCCGTTGTTCATCGCCCAGCCCTTCCAGCTTGTCCCAGCGCAGCCATAACCGCCCACCCACTGGCTCTTCGAACAGCTTGGTATTCAGGCCGCGACCACGGGCATAGCCTTTCCAGTCGATCTTGCGCAAGGAGTCACCGGGCACATACCGGCGCAACCCCTGAAACTCTTCATTGCCGGACTGCCCACTACTGAATGCCCGCTGGTTATTTTTGCCACCATCGGCTGGGCAATCTTCACTTTCCTGCGGGCGCGGCCAGGCCAGACAGTAATGATCGAGCGTCACGTAGGACCAGGTACGCAGCAAGCCAAGAGGAAAACGGCTTTCCACTTTCAGTCGTGGTGCCGAGATTTTGCCCCTTCTGGCCAACGGCAGATTCAGCCACAGGCTCTCCTCCTCCCCGGCCATGACACTCACTTGCTGTGCATCCTGCCCCGGCCAACGCAACCAGACGCAATGGTGGGCCCGCTGCTCAGCGAACAGCACCACTTCCAGAGCCCCTTCTTCACCACTGAAACCGGATTCCGCCGTGCCATTACGCAGGCCCAGGGCCGATAAATTGCGAAAGGTATGCAAAATGGCAACCAGAAACAGGCTGGCCATCAGAAATGACAGGGCCAGAATCAGGTTGTTTTCATAATTGATGCCACCGATAAACAGCAGCGCGGCCACTAACAGATAGAAGAATCCGTAGCCGGTAGGAAAAATAAAAATACGTTTCTGGTTCAGAACGATCTGGCTGGCCGCCGGCAGTCGGCGTGCCAGCCATCGCTCATAGAGCCGACGTAGCCCGGAAGGAAGCGTCACGGCGCCGCCCTAGCGCCGTACCACTGGCACGGACTGGAGCAATGACTGGCTAATGGCTGCCACACTGCCCCCTTGCCGAGCACTCAGGCGATGCTCTGCCACGGAGGCCCAGACCGCCTGCACGTCTTCTGGCAGCACATAGTCCCGGCCCGTAATCAGCGCCCAGGCTCGTGCCGCACGTAACAGCCCCAAACCCGCACGGGGTGACAGCCCCGCCACAAAGCGGTCATCAGAACGCGTGGCGTCAAGTAGCCGCTGCACATAGTCGAGCAGCTCGCGGGTAACACGAATTTTGCCCACCACCTGGGCCAGTTTCATCAACCCTTCGCCATTGATTACCGCTTTCAGCTCGCGCACCTGCTGGCGCAAATCGCCGCCGGCAAGCAGTTCCAGCTCCACATCCGGGGCCGGGTAGCCGAGAGAAATGCGCATCAGAAAGCGGTCAAGCTGGGATTCCGGCAATACGAAAGTGCCCGCCTGATCTACCGGGTTCTGGG
>NZ_LWFX01000123.1:0-557 GCF_001635175.1 Alcanivorax sp. HI0083
TCGGCAAGGGCACCATGACACCGATAATGTTATCCACCCACAAGCCACTTTTACCGGCCAGCGTGTCACCGTCATCCTGGCTGCTGCCCTGCAGGGTAAAATCGAACCCCAGCAGCGGCAGGTCATTCTGCGCATATACCAGCCCCTTGCCGTGCAGGTTCATGTCGGTCAGCGGCAGAGCGTCGCCTAGCATATCCACCACATCCACCGAGCCGGTCAGCGATTCAATCGCCATTTGCCCCTGTGGTGCATTGATATTCAGCCCCTTGAGCGTCACAAAACTGTTCACCGGGTAGCCCTCAATATTCGGGCGATGCACATCCACCTGCAGCTGCTCCAGCACGACCTTGCCCATGGGCGAATCCAGATCGACCGGGGCAAGCGCGACCCGAATACGGACGCTGCCATCAAAGCCAAAGAAACTGTTTCCGACGAGAGGCTCCTGGCCCTGAAACAGTTGCTCGACCAGCGCCATGCCCTCCGGCGGCAAGGCCGACAGGTCCAGTACTTCCCGGGTGCTGGCCAGGCCCAGCTTTAACCCTTCATCGGTGAAAGCC
>NZ_LWFX01000124.1:0-601 GCF_001635175.1 Alcanivorax sp. HI0083
TGCGGGATCCAGACCCTCGGGCGCCGCCGGGGCCTGCAACTGGTCGGTATAGGACTTGAGCGCATTCAGCTTCTCATCAGAGACCCGCAGGCCTACAGGCCCTGCCGGGTCACCCGCGGTGATATCCGTCGTGTCGCTGCTGACCAGGGGGATCTGATCTTCCAACGCCATCCCCTCGGAGAGCACGCCAGAGTCTTCCAGCACTTGCTGATAGCGTTCCGCGATTTCATCCCCAACAGGCCCCGCCAGTACGTTAAGAAACGCCTGCCCTTCTTCGGTGAGCAGACTGGTCGGATCAAGGGCCACCGTGTACACCAGATTGTTGAAGTCATTCAGACGGGCAAAAGACCCACTGTGCCCCCACGGCGCTGACAAGTCGGTGCGGAAAAAGGGCGGCACGTAGGTCGCATTGCCGATGCCGTCCGGTGTCGCATCAAAGGACGTCAGCGGGTAGTAACGAATGCCTGTGTCTTCGTTCACGCCTGTCAGATAGTCCCGGACAGCCTGATTGGTTGCCGCCACATCGCCGCCAGACGGTATCCCTGCGAAGTCGCCGTTGCCAATCGTCGCTCCCATCAATGAATCGAACTGAAGCTGTAAC
>NZ_LWFX01000125.1:0-1095 GCF_001635175.1 Alcanivorax sp. HI0083
AGTAGCGTATGATGGACCCATGAACCGTGACCGCTTTATCCAGCTTGATCCGGGCACTGGCCGTTCGCCGGTGCCGGTGAACTACGTCCGCAATCTGGTCGAATTGATCAGTGAAGTGGGCGTGGACACCCGGCGTTTGCTGCGCCAGGTGGAGCTAACGGAAGAGGAAGTCTATAACCCGGAGCCCGCGCTGCGTTTCGAGCAGTTCCGCCGGGTGATGGTCGGGGCCCGGGAGATGACCGGCAATCCGGCGCTGGGCTTGGCCCTGGGGCAGCAATTGACGCTGACCGCCCACGGTCTGTTGGGCTATGCGGCGATCAGCAGTGCGGATCTCGGCGATGCCCTGCGCTTGCTGGAGCGTTATTTCCGCACCCGTACCCGGCTGTGCGTACCGCGTATTGAGCCGTCCACGGAAGGGGTGCGTTTCTGCCTGCTGGAAAGTGTGCCGCTGGGTGATATTCGCGAAACCTACCTGGAAGTAGTGGTGGCTGCGGTGGTGGGTGGTATCCGCTACCTGCTGGGCGAGCGTTTCCGTGGCGCCGTGCTGGAGCTGCCCTACGCGCCGCCAGCGCATGCCGAGCGCTACCGCGAGCTGCTGCAAATGCCGGTTGAGTTTGGCGCTGAGGTGGCGGCCCTGCGCTTGCCGCATTCCTTGCTCAGCGAACCCTTCACCTTGTCTGATCCAGCTTCCCGGCACATGGCCGCGCAGAAATGCGAGGAAGAATTACAGCGCCTCGAGGCGGATCAGGATTGGGCCAGCCGGGTGCGCGCACGCCTGATGCAGGCGGAAGGCATGCTGCCCAGCCTGGAACAGCTGGCCGGCAACTTTCATGTGACCTCGCGGACCTTGCGTCGTTACCTTAATGCGTTGGGTGTGAGTTATCGCTCCTTGCTGGAAGAAGTGCGCATGACCAAGGCCATGGCCTACCTGCAGGCCAACATCACCGTGCAACAGGTGGCTAACCGCCTGGGGTATGCCGACCCCAGCAACTTCGCCCGCGCCTTCCGCAAATGGACCGGCCACCCGCCCAGTCATTTCCAGCCGTAGTATCCCCCTGTTTTCTGCTTCAACGCTTTGCGATTCCGCTTTCTGTG
>NZ_LWFX01000126.1:0-1102 GCF_001635175.1 Alcanivorax sp. HI0083
TGCCGGAGATGGATGGGTTCGAAGTGGCCGAACTCATGCGCAAGAACAAGAAGACCCGCCACATTCCGATCATTTTCGTTACGGCGATCTCCAAAGAGCAGAAATATGTCTTCAAGGGCTACGAATGTGGCGCTGTGGATTATCTGTTCAAACCCATCGACCAGAAAATACTGGAAGCCAAGGTCAGTGTTTTCCTGGAACTGGATCGCCAGCGGCGCAAGTTGCAGCAGGCCGTGGTGCAGATGAAGCGGCTCAAGGACGAGAACGAACGCTTGCTTCATGCTTTGGGTGAAGCGCTTATCGGAGCCAATGCCGAGGGCAAGGTCACCTTTTGCAATGAGGCGGCTTGTGCCCTGCTGCGACAGAACCGTGATGCCCTGGTTGGCAACGATATGGCGGAGCTGTTGTTCAATGACGATGCCGGCAAGTTGCGCTGGAGCTGGGACGACTCCCCGTTGCGAGATGCCTGCCTGCAGGGCGAAAGCTGGAAAAACGAGCACAGTTTGTACACCGCAGACGAGGACGGATTGTTGGCCTTGTCGGTGCGTGCCAATGCCATTACCGATGATACGGGGAACGTCACCGGCGTGGTGGTGGTACTGCGTCCTGCCGATGACGAAAACGATGTCAAGGACAGCGCCCGCGACCACCGCCGCAACCCGCGCAAGAAACTGTTCCGCGAGATGGTAGTGTTTGATCGCAGCACCGGTGGTAACGTGGGGCGGTTGATGAACCTGAGCGTGGATGGCTTCAAGCTGTTTTCCCGCCGGGAACTGCCCCATGGCGAACAATTGCAGTTGGGCATGGTGCTCCCAGACCAGATAGCGGGTGTGAATACGGTCAGTTTCGACGCCCGGGTGGTCTGGGCTGAAACCCTGGATGCCCCCGGCGAGTATCAGGTGGGCTTTCAGTTCCTGACGTTGAATGCGGTCACCCGTGATGTGGTCGAGAACCTAATGGACAAGTATTGAGCTATGACTGAGCACCTGGAGATGCCAGACAATATGGAGCTTCCTCCGTCGCTGCTGCCTTACGGCTTCGCGCGGCGCTATGGTGTCCTGTTGCGTGAGCGTGATGGTCACAAAGAGCTGTGCCACCGGCA
>NZ_LWFX01000127.1:0-1150 GCF_001635175.1 Alcanivorax sp. HI0083
GCTGGTTCAGCACTTCCTCGCCCTTGCTCATTTCTCGGACAAACAGGAAGCGGCCGTCTTGTTCGACTACGCAGGCCACAGTAATGTGCGGCTCAAAGCTGTTCATAGCGTATCCTACCGGACAGGAAGCACCGGTTGCCGTCATGGGCCGGGGGCGATGCTTCATTCAATTCTGGAAAGGCGGGAATGGTAGCGCAGCGGCGCCACAGACAACAGAGCGGAGACACCTCTGAGCATGACAGATCAACGATTTACCCACCTGGATGACAGTGGCCGGGCCCAGATGGTGGATGTGACCGACAAGGACAGCACTCAGCGTACCGCCACTGCGCAGGCGCGGGTGCGCATGCAGCCGGCCACGCTGGAAATGATACTGGGAGGCAAACACCCCAAGGGTGATGTGCTCGCCACCGCCCGAATTGCCGGCATTCAGGCGGCAAAGAAGACCTGGGACCTGATTCCTCTGTGTCACCCGCTGTTGCTCACTGGTGTCACTGTTACCATCGAACCGGAAGGAGCGGATGCGCTGTGCGTGCAGGCAACCTGCAAGCTCAAGGGCACCACTGGCGTGGAGATGGAGGCCTTGACCGCCGCATCGGTGGCCAGCCTGACGCTCTATGATATGTGCAAGGCGGTGGACCGGGGCATGGTGATTGAATCGGTGTGCCTGCTGGAAAAATCCGGTGGCCGCAGTGGCCAGTTCCGTCGGGAGGATTAAGGTGATCGAGATACGTTTCTTTGCTGCTCTGCGTGAGCGGGTGGGCAGTGACAGCCTGACGGTCACGCCGCCGGATGGTGTCGACACGGTGGCTGCCCTGGTCGCATGGCTGGCCGACGACAAGGCGTCGGTGGCCGGTGCGCTGGAGGCGACACCCCGCTATATGGTGGCGGTGAATGAGGTGCTCAGCCAGGAGCAGGCGGCGGTTCGGGATGGCGATGTGGTCGCCCTGTTCCCGCCGGTGACCGGCGGATGAAGATTCATGTGGCCGTCACGGACACGGCGCTGGTGCCGGCGCAGCCGTCCGGCTGGCTTCGCGACGCGGGTCTCAGCGGCGCCATGGTGCAGTTCAGTGGCCAGGTGCGCGATGAGCAGGCCAGGGTGGAGGCGCTGCATCTGGAGCATTACCCGGGGATGACGGAGGCAGTGTTG
>NZ_LWFX01000128.1:0-732 GCF_001635175.1 Alcanivorax sp. HI0083
CAGGTAGGGCGGAGCATAGTTAGTATTCGTTCCTGTACCCGGCTCATCGGTCAACATATCAGCAAGCTCTGCTACATCTACGTTTTCCAAATTCGTAGCGTCAGGATCATCACTCTTTGCCGCGCAAGCTGTAGAAGAAAAAGCATTATAAAAACTCTCTTCCAACTCTGCCGGCTCTGCTCCCACGCTTGAGGTACAAGCACCGCTATTGAAGTAGATGCTGTTCGACATTTTAACTTCAGCATCCGAACCATTCCCTAAATCGATCCCCGCATCATTATCCCGGAAGGTCGCATTCATAAGGTTGGCATTCACCAAACTATTGGTCAGATCGAGAGCCGCTCCGCCCTCGTTATCGAAAAAGGTACTATTGGCAATTTCAATCCGGCCTTTAGCAATATTAGCTTTCAGAACGCTGCCTGCGCCTGCCACCGTATTCCCGGCAAAGGTGCTGTCGACCATGGCGATTTCGATACTTTCCTCGTTCTGAGAGGTAGTAAACAGAACTCCACCGTTCGTCGCATGATTATCATGCACATAGGTTCGATTGAACGTCAGTAACTTCTTGTTGCCCGCATTACCGCGAACATAGACCACGCCACCGGACTCGTCTGCCTGATTTCCAGCAATCACAACCCTGTCAAAAATTATTGACCCGCCAGTCAGAATTGCCGCACCGGACCCGCTATCACCAGCGCCTTCCGCTCTTCCACCTTCCAACGTCAATTACTG
>NZ_LWFX01000129.1:0-740 GCF_001635175.1 Alcanivorax sp. HI0083
ACGGCGCAGCAGTGCCTGCAAACGCGCCGCCAGTTCGCCCAGATCAAACGGCTTGACCAGGTAATCATCGGCACCGCGCTGCAAGCCATCAATGCGGTCCTGTACCGCGTCCCGGGCAGTGAGGATCAATACCGGCGCAGTGAGCCCGGCGTCGCGCCACTGGCAAAGGGCCTGGCCCCCATCCTGGTCAGGCAGCCCCAGATCCAGCACTAACGCATCGAACTCCACGCTTTTCCAGGCAGCCAGCCCTTCGCGCGCACGCGTCACCCAGGCCACGGTAAACCCCATGGCCTGCAGCCCGGCCTGAATACCATCACCCAGCAAGGCGTCATCTTCGATCAATAAAATATGCATGTGGCTCTGACCCGGTTAGGCTGCGCAAGTTGCAGCCCAGTGTCGGCGCCACCGGTTAACCCACGGTTAATGCAGCCGGGCCACACTGGCGCTTCCCTGACATGGAGAGACCGTGGACGCTGTCATCATTGGCCCACTGGCCCTGCCGGCAGGCACTTTTGTCGTGCTCACCGGCTTTTTCGCCGCCAGCCTCACCAGCCTGTGGTGGCAACGCCGTGGGCAACGCATCGAAGCAACGCTATGGCTGATTGCCATTACCGCCGTGCTGGGGGCGCGACTGGCGTTTGTGTGGCGCTACCAGAACCAGTACGACTCCTGGCTGGCCATGCTCGACATCCGTGACGGGGGCTGGTGGTGGCCCGGTGCGTTGGTGGCGCTGGCGGTGC
>NZ_LWFX01000130.1:0-817 GCF_001635175.1 Alcanivorax sp. HI0083
GCAATGGCATCCATGACCTGTTGCAGGCTCAAGTCGTAGACGAGCAACCGGGTGGGGTTCACGTTGACCTGATACTGGCGCACTTCACCGCCATAGCTGAGCACATCGGTGACGCCGCCCACGGGCATGAGCAGCAGTTTCACCACCCAGTCGTTAAGGCTGCGCAGTTGCATGGCATCCACGCCGGAGCCCGGCTCGGCGGTGAGCAGGTATTGATACACCTGACCCAGGCCGGAGGTGTTGGGGCCCATTTCCGGGGTGCCGACGCCGTCGGGAATATCTTCCCGTGCGGCCTGCAATCGCTCGAACACCAGCTGGCGGGCGAAATAGATATCGGTGCCTTCCTCGAACACCACGGTGACGATGGACAGGCCGGTCTTGGAGATGGAACGCACCTCGGCCACCTGCGGCAATGCATACATCACTGCCTCGATGGGATAGGTGATCAGCTGCTCCACTTCTTCCGCTGCCAGGCCTTCGGCTTCGGTGTTCACCTGTACCTGGACGTTGGTCACGTCCGGGAAGGCATCCAGTTTCAGGTTGGGCAATTGCCAGCCGATCACGCCAATGGTGATGACCAGTAACAGCAACACAATGAGGCGGTTGTTCACCGCCCAATCGACAAGTCGATTAAACATGACGGTGATCCTCAGTGATTGTGAATATCGAAACCGGACTTGGCCATTTCACTGGCCAGAAAAAACGCCCCGCGAGTGACCACGCGCGTACCCGGTTCAAGACCCGTAACGATGCGGCGGTTTTCCAGCTGGCCATTGAGTTGGATTTCCACGGGTTTGTAGTGGCCAGGCTCTTCTTC
>NZ_LWFX01000131.1:0-847 GCF_001635175.1 Alcanivorax sp. HI0083
TTCTTCCGGGACTACGATCGCTATCTGTTGCTGGGCTGGGGAGTCACGGTGCCCCTGCTTGCTATTATCGGTGGCTTGCTGATTGCCCGGGGGCTGAACTTGCCATTACGCCGGCTGGCCAAAGTGGCCTTGAAAGTCGGGCGAGGCGAGGCGGTGCCGGTGCTGGATACCACCATCGGCCCGGAGGAAATCCAGGCGGTTAACACCGCCTTTAACCGAATGACCCGTGACTTGCAGCAGGCCCAGCGGGATCGGGCATTGCTGTTGGCCGGCGTGTCCCATGATTTGCGAACCCCGCTAACGCGCCTGCGGCTGTCAGCGGAATTCATGCAGGACGAAGAGCTGGCAAAAGGCATTGTCGAAGACATTGAGGATATGGATGCGATCCTCGATCAGTTTATTTCCTTTATCCGTGACGGGGCGGATGAGCAGCCAGATTTTGAAAACCTGAATGACCTGATTCAGGAAGTGGCCGGCAAGTACCCGGCCGAACAGCTACGGTTCGAACTGGAAGATCTGCCCCGGTTAATGCTCAAACGACTGACCGTAAAACGGATGCTGGCCAACCTGGTGGGTAACGCGCTCAAGTACGGCGCCTCGCCGGTGGAAATCCGCACCGCTGTTACCGAAAACAAGGTGGTGCTTACCGTGCGTGATCATGGGCGCGGCGTGCGTGAAGAAGACATTCCTCTGCTGTTACAGCCGTTTTCCCGGGGCGAAAAGGCGCGCACTCTCAGTGGCAGTGGCCTGGGGCTGGCGATCGTGAAACGGATTGTGGACATGCACCATGGTGAAATTCAGCTGGCCAACCATCCCCATGGCGGGCTGTTAGTGGAAGTGCGTTTTC
>NZ_LWFX01000132.1:0-1842 GCF_001635175.1 Alcanivorax sp. HI0083
CGGGCAGGTCGCGCAGATGGTACAGGGCCGCGCCTGAACCGCTGGACCAGTGGTACCGGGCCACAGGTAAAACAAACAATGAGTGCGAGAGTATGAGTGCAGTTCCGCCCTCCAAAGGGTTTTCCCTGGCTGATGCCAATACCCGTTTTGATATGGGTTTTCCCTCCCTGGTGGGGTTTCATTTCCTGGAATGGGAAGAGGGCAGGGCAGTGCTGGGGTTGCAGATCGAAACCCGGCATTTGAATCTGGGCGGTGTCATTCATGGTGGAGTGTTGGCGACCCTGATGGATGTGGCCGGGGCCTGTGCCGGCACCTGGAGCCCGGACCCCATGCACATTCGCAAGGCGGTTACCCTATCCATGACCACCACCTTCACCGGGCAGGCCAGTAAAGGTCTGGTTCGCGCGGTGGGTACCCGCCGTGCCGGTGGCACCCGGATCTACAACAGCACCATGGAAGTGTTCGATGAAAAGGACACGCTGTTGGCCCTCGGCGAAGCAACCTTCCGTTTGCGCAGCGAGTAGTTTTCCTTCCGTGTTATCCCTTTTGTTTCGTAGGTCGGATTAGCCGCGTAGCGGCGTAACCCGACCTTTGTCTGTATTTTTCAAAACACGCTAACGGCTGGCCACGTGGGTGGGCTGTTGTGCCTCCCAGCCGCCGCCCAGTGCGCGATACAGTTCTGTTTCATTGGTCAGCTGCTGCAGCTTCAGCGTCACCAGTTGCTGGCGGGCGGAGAGCAGGGTGCGCTGGGCGTCCAGCACCGCAAGGTAGTCATCTGCGCCTTGCTCGTAGCGTTGCTGCGAGAGCGTCAGGGACTGCTCGGTGGCGGTGACCAGTGCCTGTTGGGCCTGCTGCTGGCGGGCCAGGGTATCGCGGGCCTGCAGGGCGTTGGCCACTTCCTGGAAGGCGGTCTGAATGGCTTTTTCATAGGTGGCCACGGCCTGATCCTGGCGCACTTCAGCCAGGTCCAGATTGGCCTTGTTGCGGCCACCGGAGAAAATTGGCAGGGAAATACTGGGGCTGAACGACCAGGCTTTGGAGCCGCTGTCGAACAGGCCAGACAGTTCGCTGCTCATGCTGCCATAGGCGCCGGTGAGCTGAATACTCGGGAAGAAGGCGGCTCGCGCGGCACCGATGCTGGCGTTGGCGGCACGTAGCTGATGCTCGGCCTGCTGCACGTCCGGTCGCTGGGTCAGGAGGCTGGACGATAGCCCTTCCGGGACCGGCGCCACCAGGGAGAGCGTGTCGCTGTTCAGGTTCACCGACTCCAGTGCGGGCAGGGGGCCGCCAACCAATACGGCCAGGGCGTTGTGATCCTGGCTGACCTGGCGCTCAAAGCTGGCCTGGTTGGCGCGGGCGCCTTGCAGGGCAATCTGTGCCTGTCGTACATCCAGTTCTGTGCCCAGCCCGCTTTCGAAGCGCCGCTGGATCAGTGCCAGCGAATTCTCTTGCGCGGCGACCGTTTCACGGCTGATGGCCAGATTCTGACGGTCGCTGACCAGGGTCAGGTAGCTTTGCGCCACCTGGGCCACCAGTGCCAGCTGGGTGCTGCGCCGGGCTTCTTCGCTGGCCAGGTAAGTCTCCAGAGAGGCATCTTTGAGGCTGCGTACGCGTCCGAACAAGTCCAGTTCCCAGGCGGTGACGCCAACCTGAACACCGTATTGATCAGAAAGGGTGGAGCTGCCGGTGGACGACAGGTCGCCGGGCAGGCGCTGGCGAGTGCCACTGCCATCCACGGACAGGTTCGGGTACAGGTCGGCGCGCTGGATCTGGTACTGGGCGCGCAGGGCGGCCACATCCAGAACGGCCAGGCGCAAATCCCGGTTGTTATCCAGTGCGCTC
>NZ_LWFX01000133.1:0-4276 GCF_001635175.1 Alcanivorax sp. HI0083
CCCCCGTTTAGCGCCCCGGACGCACGTAGCATGAGCCTGGCCCACCTGCGCGACCCGGTCCCCCTGCTGCCAGTGGCATTACGCCGCTACCAGCCACTGATCCGCCAGTTGCTGGCCAAAGACCCGGCAGACCGCCCGGAAAGCGGCAGTGCCCTGATTGCCCAACTGGATAATCTGGAGCCCGGCCCGGGGCACTATACCGCAGACCGCTCCCGCTACCGGCCCCAGGAACAGGGCACCACAACGCCACTGGCCCCGCGCTTGCGCCTGAAAGAGTCCAAGCTGGGCCTGAGCTGGCGAGGCAACCTGTACCAATACGACATCTACCTGGTGGCTGATGATTTTGAGCAGTTCCAGGCTCACTTTCCGGTCATGCGGTCCGCACTGATGGACTGGTTCCAGCAACGGGGCGCGCGCGGCAAGGCCGTCAGCATCAAGGCAACACTACACCCCTGGATCAGCGGCCGGGTTAAGCAATATCTGAAAGAATTAAGAAAAACAGAAGGGCTGGAATTTCTGGCCCGCATTCCCATGGCCATCAACCTGGTGGGTTCCGATGGCGACCCCATCGAGAAACTGGCCTGGGGCCCCATGGAAAACAGTACTACGGATACGCAACAGCCCTGAACCACCCCGTAGAAAACAGGCAGTAATGATTCAGATCCCGGACCGATGAACCATAAAAAAAGCACCAACCGATGGTTGGTGCTTAATTCGACCTAAGCCTCACGGTGCAAGGAGACACCATGATTTCCCCCCTCAGGTGTGGTTCCGGTGACACGGTTCAGGAGTCTGCCATGCGTTCATTGTGTCACCAGATTCAGGCTACGATGCCCATCCGGCGTTGCAAAGCCCGGATCGGCGAACGGTACACAAGGGGCTATCAAGGGTGGCGAATCACCGATTAACGGCTGGCGAGCTCCTCGCCAGGGCTGCATAACCACAGCAATTGCGCCCCGTTGGCGGCGGTCACATCCACATCGAAACAGGCGACCGTCCCCACGTTGAAGCCCACCCGCTCTGGCACACCGGTCCACTTGGCGGTCAATTGCGACACCAGTGGCATATGGCTCACCAGCACCATATTCGACGCCGGCGGGTTGGCCAGCAGCCAGTCGAACAGGGCCTGGGGGTGGCTATCCGGCGTCAGGTAGGGACACTCTTGCCGGGATAAACCGCTATATACCTGGGCGATACAATCTGCGGTTTGTTGAGCACGCAGGTACGGGCTGACGATCAGACCGCTGACCTGAACACCACGACCTTGCAAGGATTGCCAATGCGACAGCAGTGCCGCCTGCCCGGCTTCTGTTAGCGGCCGCAGGGCATCCGTGGCCGCCTGAGAGACGGCCTGCCCGTGGCGGCAGAGGTAGAGTTTCATGAGCTGAATGCACCCAGCTGAAATTCCACATCGTGCTTGTACTCACCACTCATCAGATTCTGGATGACCAGTTCCAGCGGCTTGCCATGATAGACAATCTTGTAAAGCGCGGTGGCCAGAGGCATATAAACGTCCAGTTCCGCTGCCTTGTCCGCCACCAGTTTGATGGTATTGATCCCTTCGGCTGTCTGCCCAAGGTGCGCAATCGCTTCCTCCAGGCTTTTGCCTTCGCCGAGCTGGAAACCTACCTGGTAATTGCGTGACAGCGACGAGGTACAGGTGGCAATCAGATCCCCCACCCCGGACAGGCCCAGGAAGGTCATGGGGTTGGCGCCAAGTTCCACCGCGAAGCGGCTCATTTCTGCCAGTGCACGGGTAATCAGAAAACTGCGGCTGTTTTCGCCTACGCCGATGGCTGCGGCCATGCCTGATGCCACCGCATAGATATTCTTTAGCGCCCCACCAAGCTCGACACCATAAATATCCGGGTTGTCATACACGCGAAAATAATCGCAGCTCAGCGCGTCCTGCACGGTCTGTCGCAGCTGCTCATCGGGGCTGGCGATCACCGTACCGGTAAATTTCTGCTCCACCACTTCCTTGGCCAGGTTAGGGCCACTGAGCACGCCAATACGGGTATGCGGCCAATACTGATGCAGCAGCTCGCTCATCAGCAGGAAACCCTCCGCATAGATCCCCTTGGTGCAACTGATCACCAGGGTATCGTCCGGCACCCATTGGCGGGCCTGCTCCAGCACCTCGGCGAAAGCCTTGCTGGGAATCGCCACAAAGACCATGGAGGCGTGCGTTAAAGCTTCCTCCAGGTTATCCGTGGCCGTCACCCCTTCCGGTAATTCGGCACCGGGCAGATAGCGGCTGTTCTCGCGATCAATATTGATCGCGGCCGCAGTTTCCGGATCACGAACCCACAGGTTCACGCTGTGGCCGTTGGCCGCAAGGATGCTGGCCATGGCAGTACCGAAACTGCCCCCGCCAAGAATGGCGGCATTATGCTTGTTCTGCGTCATAGGAACGCCTTGTTTACGCTTTCGGGCATCATAAAGCAGTTAACAGTGAATAGTGAACAGCGACGCAATTGAGGCTGGTATTTTCGACAAACAAGAAGGCCGCGCCCACCCTGTGGTCGCGGCCTCAAACACGGAATCATGCTCAAACCTGATCCGCGCAGCTATTTAATTATTCACAGCATTGACAAGCATCTCATGCATTCTGCGTGCGGTTGCCGCCGGGTCCTTGGGCAGCTGACCTTCCGCCAGCATAGCCTGGTCCAGCAACAGTGCAGCCAGGTCATCAAAACGCTCACCCGCGTCGATGCCACTCAGTTTGGCCAATAGATCGTGCCCCAGATTCACCTCCAGAACCGGCTTGTTTTCCGGAACAGGCTGGCCAGCGGCTTCCAGCATACGGCGCATCTGCGGGCCGAGCTGGTCTTCCGCCAGAACCAGACAGGCCGGGGAATCCACCAGGCGCGTCGTGGCACGTACCGCTTCCACATGCTCGCTCAGGCTCCCGGACAGGCGTTGAATCAGCGGATCATCGTTGTTCGCCTGTTCATCATCGCCCAGGTCCAGCTCACCCCGGGCAGCATTGACCAGCTTCACATCCTTGTAGCTTTCCAGATAACCCACCATCCACTCATCGACGGGATCACTGAGCAGCAATACCTCGATGCCTTTCTTGCGGAACACTTCCAGGTGTGGGCTTTGCCGCGCGGCCGACGGGGTATCCGCCAACAGGTAGTAAATGCTGTCCTGCTCTGCAGGCTTGTTGTCCAGGTATTCATCCAGGGAGGTAGTCACCGAATCCGGGTTACTGCTGGTGGCAAAGCGCAACAAGGCAGCGATGGCTTGCTGGTTGTCACGATCTTCGGCCACCCCTTCCTTGATCACCTGACCAAACTGGGCCCAGAAGGTGGCGTACTGTTCATCATCATTACTGAGTTTTTTCAGCATCTGCAGCACACGCTTGGTCAGGGCAGCACGAATCTTCTGTACCGGGCCATAGTCCTGCAGCAACTCACGGCTCACGTTCAGCGGCAGATCCGGAGCATCAATGACCCCCTTGATGAAACGCAGGTACTGGGGCAGGAACTGTTCCGCATCATCCATGATAAAAACGCGTTGGACGTACAATTTCAGGCCACGGTTGGCCTCACGCTGATACAGATCGAACGGCGCCCGAGCCGGGATATAGAGGAGACTGGTGTACTCCAGCTTGCCTTCCACCTTGTTATGACTCCAGGTCAGCGCGTCCTGAAGGTCATGGCTGATGTGCTTGTAAAAGTTCTGGTATTCCTCATCCGTGACTTCGCTTCGCGCCCGCTGCCAAAGCGCGGTGGCGGAATTCAGGGTTTCCTCTTTGGCGTCGCCATCACCGTCCGGGGCTGTCACCAGCACAATCGGGAAAGCCACGTGGTCGGAATACTGGCCAATCACCTGGCGAATTTTAAAGTCATCCAAAAAATCACGGGCGTCGTCACGCAGATGCAGAATCACCGCTGTGCCGGATTCATCACGGGTAAGCGGCTCAACGGAAAACTCACCCTTACCATCGCTTTCCCAACGCACCCCATTGGCCGCCGCTTCCCCGGCCTTGCGGGTTTCCACGGTGACGGTGTCAGCCACGATAAAGGCTGAATAAAACCCCACTCCGAACTGACCAATCAGCTGAGCGTCTTTCTTCTGATCACCACTCAGGCTGGCGAGGAATTTTTCCGTCCCGGAACGGGCAATCGTACCCAGGTTATCCACTACCTCATCCTGGCCCATGCCAATGCCGTTGTCGGTAATGGTCAACGTGCCCGCGTCCTTGTCCACTTGCAGGGTAATGCGGGGTTCACCACCTTGCTCCAGCAACGCAGGATTATCCAGCGCC
>NZ_LWFX01000134.1:0-1327 GCF_001635175.1 Alcanivorax sp. HI0083
CGCCGGAGAGCTGGGCGCCCTGCTGCTGGAAAACCGCGAAATCAAACAGCGCCAGCCAATCTTCAACCGTCGCCAGCGACGCTATAAACAGCTGCACACCTGGATACTGAACACCTCTGACACGGCTTTTCTGGCACCGGTACTGCATCGCCCGGCCAGGGAATCGCTGTGGAACCAGGATAGCTATGGCCTTTACCGCAGCCCCCGACAGGCCCGCCTGGCCCTGGAACACTGGATCAAACAATATCGCCTTTGCCCAAAGGTCTGCGGACTGGAAAGCGGCAGCGGGCCATGCTTTTCGTTTCAATTGAATCGCTGCCAAGGTGCCTGTTGCGGCAAGGAAAGCCCTGGCAGCCACAACCGTCGACTCAGGCAGGCCTTACATGAACACCAAATCCAGGCCTGGCCCTATAACGGCACGCTAGTGATTCGCGAATGCGGGGCAACGGAAGACGACTACCACCTGGTGCATCAGTGGTGTCATCTGGCGACGTTTAACCATGCCCCCGGCGAGGAAGATCTGCACCCCCCGCATGACGTCTGCTTTGATCTGGACAGCTATCGCATGCTCCTGCATTTTCTCAACCGGGGGATCGAGCATTTCGTTATGCCGTAAACCGTCTTCACGGCCTGTTATCCCCGTCCGTACATACTGGTCCCATGACAACGCCCAACACTTCGTCACCGATCCGCCTGATCACCGGCGCCAGTTCCGGCATTGGCCTGGCCCTGACCCGGCATTGGCTAAACCGTGACACTCCCGTGATTGCCGTATCCCGGCGAGCTTCGTCCTGCCCAGCCCTGCTGCATCTGCAGAAACAGGGAATGCCGCTACACTGTATTGATACGGACCTGACCGACGAAACCCAATTGGACGCTCTGGCCCGGAAAATCCGGCAACTGGACCTGGCCCCGGAGCAGATCATCAACAGCGCCGGCTGGCTTCACGACAACGACACCGCACTCAGACCGGAGAAGCGGCTGGAGGATGTCACCCTCCAAGGCCTGCAGCAAAGCTTTGCACTCAATGCCTTTGTGCCCGTGCTGCTGGCCCGGCACCTGATCCCCGTTATGCCGCAGGACCGCCACACCGTGTTTGCCAGCCTGTCTGCACGGGTGGGCAGCATTACCGACAATCATCTGGGCGGCTGGTACAGCTACCGCTCCAGCAAGGCAGCCCAGAACCAGCTGCTGCGTACCCTGGCCATTGAAACCCGGCGCCGCTATCCGAACCTGTGTGTCATAGCGCTGCATCCGGGCACCACCGATACCCCCCTGTCAGAACCCTTCCAGCGCAATGTGCCGACGCACAAACTGTTTTCACCAC
>NZ_LWFX01000135.1:0-954 GCF_001635175.1 Alcanivorax sp. HI0083
TCCGGTGACTTCGATGTTTTGTGTCCGACAGTGAAGCGAACGGTGAACCCATTGGAAAGCCGGTCCACGCGCTATCCCCTCCCAACATCCGCTACGCGGGGCATGTTGCCTGCAGCGTGAACCGTGTTGCAGCCGCAAAGCGGCACAAAAAAAGCCCGGCAGAGCCGGGCTTGAACATAACTAACGAAATCAGCGCGCCAGTTAACTGCGTAGTTTGGCGCGGGCCGGGTCCGGCTTGAGCAGGAAGCGAGCCAGAGCCGGCAGAAGCCAGAGGGCACCGATCATGTTCCACAGGAACATAAAGGTCAGCAGGATGCCCATGTCCGCCTGGAACTTGATGGAACTGAAGACCCAGAAGACAACACCCACCGCCAGGGTAATCCCGGTGAACGCCCCGCTTTACCTGTGGTTTTCAGGGTCTGCTTGTAGGCATCTTCCAGTTCCATACCCTGCTTCAGGTATTCAGACAGCTTGCTGTAGATATAAATGCCGTAATCCACACCGATACCTACACCCAAAGCGATCACCGGCAGAGTCGCGACTTTTACGCCGATACCCAGGTGAGCCATCAGTGCCTGACAGAGAATGGAGGTAAGCCCCAGCGGTACAATGATACAAATCACCGCACGGAAAGAGCGGAAAGCGATCAGGATCAGTACCGACACCACCGCATAAACCAGAGCCAGCATCGGGTACTGGCTGGCGGCGATGGTTTGGTTGGTGGCCGCTTCCACGCCGGCGTTACCGGAGGCCAGCTTCAGCTCCATCACATCCTTGTTGTTACGAGCCTCGGCAAAGTCAGCCACTGCACCGGTAACACGCTCCAACGTTTCAGCCTTGTGATCGTCCAGGAACACATAAACCGGTGTCAGCGAGCAATCCAGGTTGTACAGGCTGTCCGGCATGAAGCTCATGACGTTATTCAACGCATACTGGTCCCGGGAAATGGTCGCC
>NZ_LWFX01000136.1:0-623 GCF_001635175.1 Alcanivorax sp. HI0083
CGCGTGACGGGCCGCGGACGGCGACTCAGCCCAGCGCTTCATTGATCTTGGCGACCAGTTCCGCTTCCACCGGCGGTTTGACCACATAGCCGAAGGCACCCTGGCGTTCGCCCCAGACCTTGTCGGTTTCCTGGTCCTTGGTCGTCACCAGAATCACCGGAATGCTTTCGGTGGCCGGGTCACGGGTGATCTTGCGGGTGGCCTGGAAGCCGTTCAGTTCCGGCATGACCACATCCATCAGGATCAGATCGGGCTGCTCATGACGGGCTTTTTCTATCCCTTCCATGCCGTTGGTGGCAGTAACGACATCATGGCCCTGACCCTGGACAATCTTTACCAGATTGGTCAGCTGGGTCGGGGAATCGTCCACCACAAGAATTTTGGCCATGTTGCTCTCCTCAAGCCGCTATTGATCCCATCGGCTGTATTTTTATATGTGTCTCGATCCAATCGCGAATCATACCAGCGACGGGTCAAAAGGTAAGCTGTCGAATTGTGGCACATGTGTGCCGCAATGGGGCAGCTTACCGGGTAAATGTGTGGGCGCTGCGCCGCCCCCATAGCAGAATGGGCAGCACAATCAGGGCGGTTATCAGCGTCCAGCGGGCCAGTGCCCAGAAACT
>NZ_LWFX01000137.1:0-565 GCF_001635175.1 Alcanivorax sp. HI0083
ATCAATACCGGTCTTCAGGCCGGCACTTTCCAGCAGGTAGACCATATCTTCAGTGGCCATGTTGCCGGTGGCGCCGGGGGCAAACGGGCAGACGCCCAGACCGCCCACCGAGGCATCGAAACGGCGCACCCCCAGATCCGCAGCGGCCCAGGCCATGGCGGCGGCCAGCCCGCGGGTGTCGTGCAGGTGCACGTAGAATTTCTCCGCCCCGAATTCGCGGATCAGCGGCGCCATGATGTCCTTCATCTGCTGCGGATTGCCGGCGCCAATGGTGTCGGCAATGGCTACCTCGTCGGAGCCTGCAGCAAACATGCGCTCGCTGAGTTGCTGGGGCAATGTCACTGGCACCGGGCCGTCGTAGGGGCAGGCAAAGGCCCCGGAGATATAGGTGCGGGTGGCAATGCCGTCCGCTTTGGCCGCCGCAATGATGGCTTCACAGCTTTGCGCGGCTTGCTCCAGGCTCATGCGCAGGTTGCGCTCGTTGAAGGAATCGGTGGTGGACAGCACCAGCGCCACCGTGGGGTAGCCCGCATGCCGCGCCAGCTGGTAGCCCTTCAGATTGGGG
>NZ_LWFX01000138.1:0-295 GCF_001635175.1 Alcanivorax sp. HI0083
TACGGAGCAACCTGACGACACGGCAGACAGCAGCCGCTACGAAGCCCACCTGGACCCGGAGCTGGTCGAACTGTTCCTGGAAGAGGCCGAAGAAATTCTCGAGTCTGCCAGCCACATTCTTGACCAGTGGGAAGCCGGCGACAGCAGTAATGTGAGCAGCCTGCAGCGCGATCTGCACACCCTGAAGGGCGGCGCCCGCATGGCCGGTGTTGCCCCGGTAGGCGATCTGGCCCACGAACTGGAAAACCTCTACGAAGGCTATAACGCCGGGCAACTGGAGTCTGATGCTGCCCTG
>NZ_LWFX01000139.1:0-585 GCF_001635175.1 Alcanivorax sp. HI0083
GGTGCCGAACGCTATGTCACCGCCGCCGACTGGCCACACCCCCAGGCCAAAGCGGAAACCTTCTACCTGCACGGCCAGTTCGGTCTGCCGTTGTTTGGCAAGATCAGCGGGGACGCTCCCACCAGCAACAAGCAGACCAGCCTGCTGCAGACGCCGGTCAATGGCCTGTGCTCCGCCAGCGCCAGCCAGTGGACTGCCGGCGTGCTCGGCCTGATCCTGCCGCCCTGCTCGGCACAGGACAACGTGGTCAACCTGCTGGAAGCGGTGTACACCAGCGAGCCGCTGGAAGAAGACATGGCCATCAACGGCCCGATCACCGGGCAGATCTGGGCGTCCACCACCGCCCTGGATACCAATGTCACCGTGCGGGTCAGCGTGGTGGGCGACAACGGCATTGCCCGGCCATTGACCCACGGCATTCAGATGGCGTCCATGAGTGCCTTTGATGCCAGCAAATCGCGTTTCATGAACGGCAAACTGATCCAGCCCTGGCACCCGTTTAGCGCAGAATCAAAACGTAGCATCAGCCCGCTGACCGCCTTCCGGGCCGATGTGGAAGTGTTCCCCACCAGCGCCCTGATCAAG
>NZ_LWFX01000140.1:0-1155 GCF_001635175.1 Alcanivorax sp. HI0083
CGCAGCGGTTGAGGACTGACCAAAACCATCAGGGTAGGCATTGATCCGGTTTTAATAGGTCATGGTGCTGTGAACCTGTGCGGTTATCCTCGAAAGAAAACCGAGACAGATTCCGTTAGGAGAGCAGCATAATGAAAGTGGTTGAGGTCGCAGCATTGGCCGATTACGTCGGCAAGGAATTGGGTGCTTCAGACTGGTTTCAGATCGATCAAGAGCGCATCAATGCTTTTGCCGATGCCACTCTGGATCATCAGTTCATTCATGTGGACCCGGAACAAGCGCGAAATACCCCCTTTGGCACCACCATCGCTCACGGTTACCTGACGCTGTCGCTGCTGCCGTATCTGCAGGCGTCCATCGACGATTTTTTGATGCCCAAAGGCATGAAAATGGCGATGAATTATGGCTTCGACAAGCTGAGATTCATGGCTCCGGTGAAGGAAGGAAAGCGGGTTCGCGCGCGTGCTACCTTGCTGGACGCTACGGAAAAGCGTGAAGGGCAGTGGCTGCTCAAGTTTGCGTTCACGGTGGATATCGAAGGTGAAGACAAGCCCGCGCTGGCGGCTGAATGGCTGCTAATGTACTTCGTCTAATCAGCTTTGCCTGCGGTTGTGTGAAGACAGGCCGCAGGCAGTTGTGCGAAGGGGATGGTGGCGGCAAAGCCCTGACACTCCACTGTTTTTTCCGCGTGTTGTTCACTTCTGTGACCTCTCTTTGGTGATTTCCTGCTATTCTTGGTCTGCTGATTTCGTCGTACTCTGGTGTGCCGACAGCGCCGGTGTCTCTCCCGGGCACAGACTCTGATATGAGCGCAGACACACACGCTCGGCATATAAGAAAAACAGAACAGTAAAGGCAGGGCAGGAAGATGTTGCACCGTCCCCGGCTGTGGTTACGCCACGTCATAGATAACCGCTCCGCCATTCGGCGGGATTTGCGCCTGAGCCTGAGCCACATCACCGACATTCCCCGAATGGTTATGCCTGCGGGAGATGAGCCGGGCGTTAGTTCTGAGCTCTCTCTGTCGTCCTATTCCAGCCGTGGCGAAGCACTGCTTTCCTTGTTGCAACTATTGGTTCCGGCCACCCGTGAATCCATCAGCCAGGGGACGCTGGTGTGCCATCCGCCCCGGGCCGTGCGTGAGAATACACGCAG
>NZ_LWFX01000141.1:0-800 GCF_001635175.1 Alcanivorax sp. HI0083
AACGATTTTGACGATGCCAGTGAACAGGTGGCGTTGAATGTGCGCGACAACGATGCCCAGGACAGTAACGCGGCTAACGGAGCCATCGATCTGAGTGTGTTTGTGCCACCGGGAGCCTTTATCGGTGATACCTATGCCCGCTTCCGTCTGTCCAGCACTCCGGATGTGGCTGCCGGTGGGCAGGTGGTATTCGATGGCGAGGTTGAGGATTACAAGGTCACCGTGGCCTCGGCCAATACGGCAGGTACTCTTTCCGGTTGGGTGTTTGAGGATAACGGCAGTGGTGCTATCGCTCACGATGGCAGTAAGGGGGCCGACGAGCCGGGCCTGGCCAATTTGTCGGTGCGGCTCTACCACGATGCTGATGGCAATGGTGTTTGCGAGCAAACGGATACGGTGCTGGCTGAGACGACCACGGATGGCGATGGGGCCTGGGCGTTGACCCCGCCGTTAGCGGACGTGGGGAAGGCTGCTTGCTTGCTGGTCCAGACTCCCAACGGCTATCAGTCCATCAGTGAAAGTGCAGGCTCCGGTGGTGCAAACCTTGCCGTCGGTGCTGGCGATGACGACACCATAACATTATCGGTGCCGCCCAGCGGCACCGTATGGAGTGACATCCTGTTTGGTGATGTGGGCCTGCCGGTTCTTGAACCGGATCGTCAGGGGGTGGTGGATGCGGGCAACAGCCTGTTCTACGACCACCGTTTTACCGCGCGCACCGCCGGAACGGTGGATTTCACTTTCGGGGCGCCCGACACCGTGCCCGCTGCCCCTGCCTGGACGGATACGCTCTATCGGGA
>NZ_LWFX01000142.1:0-883 GCF_001635175.1 Alcanivorax sp. HI0083
GGATAACGCAGCGCAAAGGGGCCAGTTGCCCCAGGTTGCGTGCCAACTGGTAATGAAAATGCAGCTGCAACGCTGACTCCATCTGCACCGCTATGTGCTGCGCTACGGCCAGGTTTTCCCCTTCCAGTAACAGCACATAACCAGGTAAACCCTGCGCGGATTGATCCACCGCCACCGTGCATACGGGTAGTAATTCCTCCGGCAACGCCAGGGCCGCCATCGCACCATCCACAGCCGCCGCCGTCATTTTTTCACCAACCAGATCAGTGGTTCCTGCTCGCCCAAGGAATCGCAGGCTGGGAATACCGCCGACAAAATCATCCACTTCAACCAGATCGTTCAGGCGATAGCGCAACAACCCGCTACCGGTACTCATCAACGGCATGACCTGCTGCCCGGCCTCCAGTTGCCAGGGAGCGAAAATACGGCCATCGGTGGGATCCTGAAATTCATACACGTGGCTGCGATACGCCAGTGGATAACGGCCCGCATAGGGAATGGTAACTACGCCTTCGGTGGCCCATAGTCCTTTGCCCTGAAACGCGGCCTGGGGAAGTAACGCATGCAGCTCTTTTGCCCACGGCGTGGAGGCCGCCGTATCCCAGGCACTCACCAGCGCCAGTTTCGGCCACAGCGCCATCAGAAAATCCGCGTTTAAGCGGCCGTCCCACTCACGCAGCAAGGCTGCCGCTTGCGGAGACCAGGGGCAGGAGTCCACGGCACCACCAAGCATGCGGTTTCCCCAGCGCCCGGTGTTGAGTACCTCTGCAAGTTCCTCTCGCCACTGCGCTATGGCACGCAGCATCCCCAGCCCGAAAGTAGGACTCCAGATCGAAAGCATGGATAAAGACGGGTCGCTAACCAGATACGCAAGGGTGGCAAA
>NZ_LWFX01000143.1:0-1865 GCF_001635175.1 Alcanivorax sp. HI0083
GCTGCTGGCGCGCCCGGCGTAGCTGGTCAGAGGCGTCGCTTAACGCACGCTGCTCCTCCAGCAGCGTCCGTCGCAGCCGATCCAGCATTGTCTGGTACGCGTCGCTCCCCACCGCAATCTGTTGCCAGTCGGCGAAACGCTCCCGTAACAGGGAGGCCGGCAGCCCTGCAGGAAGATCCGTGAGCGGCAAGCTGATCCGTGCCCGCGGCGGCGCCCCCTCGTCAAGCGGCTCGGTTTGCTCCCCCTCGACCCGCGCCATACCCGGCAACACAACCGACTCCCCGGCTCCGGGCCCTGCCGTCACCACCAGTTCCCGGGCATCCGCATCGGCATAGCGCACCAGTTGCAGGTCCTCCTGCAGCACCAGCCCAACCTCGAACTGGTAGGAGGTAACCACATGCCCTTTGTTGCCCTCTTTCTGGCGGTCGGTCACCGCCAGCGACTCCACCTGCCAAACGCTCAGATTGTTATCCTGCAAGGCTTGGCGAACCTGCTGTTCCAGATACTCATGGCCGCTGTCATCACTGCAGCCCGCCACAAAGAGTCCCAGTAGCCCGGCAGCTATTATCCCTATCAGGGTGGGTTTTCTTCTCATGGTCCCCTCGCTTTCCTGACGTGTCCGCCTAATACGCGCCTTTTTGCTCATTTTTTCAACCCCATACTGACCGCCGGGCGGGACTGCCTTTTGCCCGGCAAGCCGGTACAATGCCGCCTCTTTCTTCCCGCCGCCTGCCGACAACCGCCGCAGCCGGCGATGGCGCGCCCCGGCCGCCCTCTCGTTACAGGACAGTCTCTTGATTTCTACCGCGAACATCACCATGCAGTTTGGCGCCAAGCCGCTGTTTGAAAACGTCTCCGTCAAATTCGGCAATGGCAACCGTTACGGCCTGATCGGCGCCAACGGCTGCGGCAAATCCACCTTTATGAAAATCCTCGGCGGCGAGCTGCAGCCCAGCAATGGTCAGGTGATGCTGGATCCCAATGATCGCCTCGGCAAACTGCGCCAGGACCAGTTCGCCTTCGAGGAACACACGGTGCTGGACACCGTGATCATGGGGCACAGCGAACTGGCAGCGGTAAAAGCCGAGCGCGACCGGATTTACAGCCTGCCGGAAATGAGCGAAGAAGACGGCATGCGCGTGGCCGAGCTGGAAATGCAATTCGCGGAGATGGACGGCTACACCGCCGAAGCCCGGGCCGGCGACCTGTTGCTGGGGCTGGGCATTCCCGAAGAACAACACGCCGGCCCCATGACCGCCGTGGCGCCGGGCTGGAAATTGCGCGTACTGCTTGCCCAGGCCCTGTTCTCCGATCCGGACGTACTGCTGCTGGATGAGCCCACCAACCATCTGGATATCCACACCATCCGCTGGCTGGAAGATATTCTGGTGGCCCGTTCCAGCACCATGATTATCATTTCCCACGACCGGCACTTCCTGAACAGCGTGTGCACCCACATGGCGGATCTGGATTACGGTGAGCTGCGCCTGTTCCCGGGCAACTACGACGAGTACATGACCGCCGCCACCGCCGCCCGTGACCGTCTGTATGCGGACAACGCCAAGAAGAAAAAGGAAATCGCTGACCTGCAGAGTTTTGTCAGCCGCTTCTCGGCCAACGCCTCCAAGGCCAAACAGGCCACCAGCCGGGCAAAGCAGATCGACAAAATCCAGCTGGAAGAGGTGAAACCCTCCAGCCGGATCAGCCCTTATATTCGTTTTGAGCAGACCAAGAAACTGCACCGCCAGGCGGTAACACTGGAAGGGCTGGGCAAGCATTACCATGATCTGACTCTGTTCCAGGACCTGAGCCTGCAAGTAGAAGCTGGCGAACGGGTCGCCATTATCGGACCCAACGGCATTGGC
>NZ_LWFX01000144.1:0-429 GCF_001635175.1 Alcanivorax sp. HI0083
GCTGAGGAGAACCACAATTAATGTCAGGGTGTCATGCATAACACTGCATTCCGAAAGGCCGAAAGGGCAGTGTAGCAGCCCCCGTTGTCGGGGGCAGTCCCGGTGTTTGCTTGGCGAGGCTTAATCGTTGCAGCTAAAGCGGTAGCTGTCGTCCAGTGCCAGTGGCAGGGTCAGTGAGCGAAAGCCCAGGCTGTCCATATGCTGGCAATGAATGTTGTGGCCCTGCGGGTCGGCCCCGTACAGGTAATCGATGTGCAGCACGGGTTTGCCGGCTTCAATAAACGGGGTCAGCAGATGACATTCCTGCCATTGGTGACAGGATTCATTCACCGCGAAGTCGGCGTGATCAACCAGGTCTTCAACTTGCTCCAAATCGTTCTTTAGTGATACGGCCAGGCCGTGGTCGTGAGCGGTGTCGAACAGGAAGCG
>NZ_LWFX01000145.1:0-1320 GCF_001635175.1 Alcanivorax sp. HI0083
TCAAATACGTTAAACCTGAGACCAGGCCAATAACGAATACCCCAAAAGTAAAAATCATCAATGAGCCAGAAAAAACCGAAAGCTTGCCTGGATTCTCAGTGGTCAACTTACCTAGGAAAGCCAGGAGGGCAATTGTTGCACCTCCGTTCATCAGCAACGACGTCTTAATGGCGTTTTGCCCCGCAGTTATTACGGACCTAAACATTTCAAGAGCCGACGATTGCTGAGCTTTACGATCCTCTACGTTAGCCTGTAATTGAGCGCGTATCTGCTCCAGTTTAACCGGATCGACCTCCTCCTCTGGGGCATCGATAACCCTATTGAGATAAGCAAGTAGGTCGTCACTCTGAATCGCATTGATACCCTGCTCGTTTTTTAGGTGCGCTATTTCATCGCGCAAATTACGAGCTAATGCCTTTGCTGACATTCAACACCTTTTGCATAACGCTTCAAACAGGGGCGCGCTGTAAGCGCGTCCATGCCTGCTTTGACTTGTTATGAGTTACACAACAAGACCTTATGAAGACTGCTTTGCCAATGGCCATTTGAGACCTCACCATAATGAATGTGTAGGGCATGCACAGCATTACAGTTGTTGCATGACATAATACCTAAAAAAGTGTTACCCCACTGGTTGCTCTGGGGTAAATTGAAATTCTTACCTAACTTACTAACAATTACTTTTTCTTGTTCTTTATTATCTTTCCAAAACTCGAATGTTTCTTTTGAAATATCATAACCACAAGCACCACAATTTATGTTTATAGTGCCACCGCCCATTGAGTCACCGTCATAGTACATAACGGGTTTGTCTTTATGCTCAATAACAGTTTTTTTATATGATATTTCCATATTCACCTTAAAAACTCATAACAGGTATTAGGAAGCCCGCTCGAATATCCAATGAACACGCCGGCTTCCTATTACATTTATCAAATTCATATACCGACCGATAAAACCAGAAATCTCAACGGGTTACAACGACGCCCTTTCCGGGCAGCTGTGATATGAGGAAGGCGTCGTTTTCTGATCCCCGTTTCTTCTGTCTGAGAACGGTGCAGTTCGCGCCTCAAGTGGCGCTTGTATGTTTGAATGCTCTTCCTGCAACCATGCAGGACTTGCCGGGGTGGAGGGACCAAAGGAGCATCTGACCCAAGGGTACAGACGGTAGGAGATTTGGCCCCACCCCGCACCTATTCATACGCCGATAAAGAATCCATCGGCTGAGTTGCACCTCAGACCGACGATACCTAGCAAGCCAGCGTTCAGGTGCGCCCCGACAAGCATGTGTAACCTAGCGCAAGGGGCTGTTCAGTGGCA
>NZ_LWFX01000146.1:0-381 GCF_001635175.1 Alcanivorax sp. HI0083
TTTATATGATATTTCCATATTCACCTTAAAAACTCATAACAGGTATTAGGAAGCCCGCTCGAATATCCAATGAACACGCCGGCTTCCTATTACATTTATCAAATTCATATACCGACCGATAAAACCAGAAATCTCAACGGGTTACAACGACGCCCTTTCCGGGCAGCTGTGATATGAGGAAGGCGTCGTTTTCTGATCCCCGTTTCTTCTGTCTGAGAACGGTGCAGTTCGCGCCTCAAGTGGCGCTTGTATGTTTGAATGCTCTTCCTGCAACCATGCAGGACTTGCCGGGGTGGAGGGACCAAAGGAGCATCTGACCCAAGGGTACAGACGGTAGGAGATTTGGCCCCACCCCGCACCTATTCATACGCCGATAAAGAA
>NZ_LWFX01000147.1:0-644 GCF_001635175.1 Alcanivorax sp. HI0083
TGGGGCGCGACACCTGGTATCCCACTGGCGATGTGGTAGCCGCGCTGAAAGCGCAGAACATTATCGACAAACCCCCGGCGAGCCAGCGGGACCAGAAAGCCGCGCAGGCGGCTTTCAACACCTGGCAGGCGGAAAGTGGGCGGCCCCAGGCGCATATCAGCAAGGTGCTGGCGTTTACCGTGGGTTGACCCGATCCTGGAACTCTCGTGCTTTATTAAGAGTTATGACTAGCTTGATGCAGGCAAAGACATAAATGATAATGACTCGCCTTTAATGTACTGAATCGAGTTCAAGCCTATGCCGCGCACCTTCCTGGTCCGTCCTTTCTTCGGGGTCCTGCTCGCGTTTTTTTGTTTTTCCCTGCCTGCCCATGCCGCCAACCAGACCGCCCTTGTCCAGCTGGTTGAGTATGTGGGGGCGGACTATATCAATGCCGTGGTGGATGGCGAGATTGTCAGCCCGGAAGAATATGCCGAGATGTCGGAATTTTCCGCGCTGCTGGCCGAAGGGGTGGCAGAGCTGCCCGAGGCTGAAGGCAAGCAGACACTGCAAACCCAGGCCAATAACCTCCAGCAAGCGGTAACCGATAAAGCGGCGGAGAGTGAGATCAAGACTCTGGCGCAATCTATCCGTGCGACGCTGGT
>NZ_LWFX01000148.1:0-873 GCF_001635175.1 Alcanivorax sp. HI0083
GATATGGCAGTCGCCCGCGAAACCGTGCGGCGACTGCAGATGCACAATTTGCTATCCGATAGCCCGCAAGCAGGCAGCGCCACGTTCTGGAGCAGCGCCGAACCGTCCCTGGCTCACCGGCAGCTCTCTGAACTCTGGGGCGAACGAGTCACCGTCCACCCCATGCGCTAGGGCACATCAAACAGCCTCTGCGATCGACGGCAATCACCTTGTGAAGACCGGCGAAATGCTTCCAGTGTTCCACCATTTTCTTTACGGATATAGGCAGGCAGGAACAGAACAACGCATTCCCGTTTTCGCTACATATAAAAATGCCCGACTCCGGTGACACGGAATCGGGCATTTCTGTTACTTCACGCGCATGTCTTTTGCACGTTCTCAATCATCGCTATGGCGTTACGATATTGAACCAGAACTCGAAGTCATCCAGACAGGACACCAACTCGGTGAGCTTGTCCTGGTCCCCTTCGACTGTCACCTTGCCGTCTTCAATGGCCTTTTCCAGGGTGATCTCCTGGAGCATGAATCCATTGAGAGTATCGCGGGTCATGTTGATGGTGGCATCGGCATCGTCAAACAGACGCCCCTCACTGTGGTTCAGCACACCGTGCACCATTTCCACCGCAAAGGACTTGTCCTTGTCGGTGAATACGAAATTGAGCTTGAGGTGCTTGCCCTCTGCCTTCTCGGTGTTCAGGCGGACGCCAAGGAAGTCGAAGAACAGGCTCTCATCCATGGCACGAACGGTATCCGGGCTGGCAGTATTGGGCGTCGGCAATTGCGCCACACCATTACGCAGTTCCTGGGCGCCGCTCAGGTAGAAATTACGCCACGGACCACTTTCTGCCTGATAGCCCATCTGCTCCAGCGCGT
>NZ_LWFX01000149.1:0-778 GCF_001635175.1 Alcanivorax sp. HI0083
CACCGTTGCTGCCCTGCGTGAGCAGGGTGAGCGCGTGGTGCTGGCCTTGCCCGGCGCCGATAATGACCCGGCCGAGCTGGGATGCCAGCGTCGCCTGGTCGCCCAGGCCGATGGCTGGGTTGTGACCGACCTTTAAACCGAATTTCCTTTTTCCTGAACAGATGGCAGCAAGCAATCATGGGTAAGAACGTAGTCATTCTCGGCACCCAGTGGGGTGATGAAGGCAAAGGCAAGATCGTCGATTTATTGACCGATCAGGCTTCACTGGTAGCCCGCTTTCAGGGCGGCCATAACGCCGGCCACACCCTGGTGATCGATGGCAAGAAAACGGTCCTGCACCTGATTCCATCAGGCATTCTGCGCGAAGATGTGCAGTGCCTGATTGGTAACGGCGTGGTGCTTTCCCTGGAGGCGCTGCTCAAGGAAATCGGTGGCCTGGAAGATCAGGGTGTGCCGGTACGCGAGCGTCTGCGTCTGTCGGCGGCCTGCCCGCTGATCCTGCCGGTACACGTGGCGCTGGATCAGGCCCGTGAAGCGGCCCGCGGCAACAAAAAAATCGGCACCACCGGCCGTGGCATTGGCCCTGCCTATGAAGACAAGGTGGCTCGCCGGGGGCTGCGCCTGGGTGATGTGTACCAGCGCGAGCTGTTTGCCGCCAAGCTGGGCGAAGTGATGGATTACCACAACTTCGTTCTGCGCAGCTATTACAATGCCGAGCCAGTGGATTTCCAGAAAACCCTGGATGAAACCCTGCAACTGGGCGAAGACGTGCGCAGCA
>NZ_LWFX01000150.1:0-1338 GCF_001635175.1 Alcanivorax sp. HI0083
GCCGGGTTTTGCGGAGTAATACCATGGCGTCTCAGTACCGCCAGCGCCCCCGGGTTCACCTCACCGGTGGGATGGCTGCCGGCACTGAGTCCCCGAAAACGGCCTTCGCCCAGGGCATTGATCAACGCTTCACCAATAATGGAACGGCAGGAATTGCCGGTGCACAGTACCAGGATCGTCATGGGTTGCAGTTGCATGTCAGTTCTCGCAGCAGGCAGAGACAGGAAGTGTCAGGGACAGGGCGTCGCAGGCCGGTGATACCAGACTTGCCAACGTCTGCTGTGCCCAGGCGGGCAGATTCGGATTAACGCGGTAATGCATCCAGGTACCCTGCCGCCGAGCCACCACCAACCCGCACTGGCGCAGCTGGGCCAGGTGGCGAGACACAGTGGACTGCGGCGCCTGCATGGCCTCCACCAGATCGCACACGCAGACCTCCCCCTGACCGTGCAGCAGGCAGATCAGGCTGAGGCGAATATCGTCGCCGAGGCATTTGCAGAGCTGGGTGGGTGTAAGCATGTGCGAACCTTATATCCGCATATTCGGAAATACGGATATTAGCGACATGATACGCGACACGCAACATGCTTCATTCAACATCGCGGGGCGATTTCATGACGATGACGGAAAGAAAAAGGCCGCGCCCGAAGATCAGGCACGGCCTTGTAAAAGATCGCAGGAGCGGGTTTTCCTTGTAGCTCGCCGCTTGAAGCTCGTAGCGGCCTTTATTCCTTCAGCTTCTTTTCGATCTCATCGATGCTGATATGGCGCACATCCTTGCCTTCCACCAGATAGATCACCTGTTCGCCGATATTGCGGGCATGGTCGCCGATGCGCTCCAGGGCGCGCAGGGACCAGATGATGTTGAGTACCCGGGAAATGGCCCGCGGATCTTCCATCATGAAGGTGACCAGCGAGCGCATGGCGCTGCGATATTCCAGGTCCACTTCTTTGTCTTCGGCGGCCACGGCCAACGCTTTCTGGGCATCGAAGCGGGCAAAGGCATCCAGGGAATCGCGCAGCATGTTGCGCACATGGTTACCGATATGGCGCACTTCCACATAACCGCGGGGCGACTCGCCTTCTTCCGCCAACTGCAGCCCCATGCGGGCAATTTTGGCTGACTCATCACCAATGCGTTCAAGGTCGGACACCGCCTTGGACACGGCAATAATCAAACGCAAATCCGACGCCGCCGGCTGGCGCAGCGCCAACACCTTGGTGCATTGCTCGTCGATCAGAATTTCCAGATTATCGACCCGGTCTTCGGTTTCTATCACTTTTTCTGCCAGCGCCGAGTCTGCCTTCAGCAATGCCTGAAGCGCATCCACTACCTGC
>NZ_LWFX01000151.1:0-772 GCF_001635175.1 Alcanivorax sp. HI0083
TTCAATGGTTCTGGCCCTGCTACCGGCAGTGGTCCGATAACTACGCCTGCGGTGGCCCCTGCGCCCCGTCAGCCGGAGTCTGATAGCCGGCCGCAACCCACCGCGCTGGGCGGGGCCCGCAAGCATCGCAGTAACCTCAATACCGGCTTTACCTTCTCTACCTTCGTCGAGGGCAAGTCCAACCGCATGGCGGCGGCGGCGGCCCAACAGGTGGCCGAGAATCCGGCGAGCCACGGCTATAACCCGTTGCTGTTATACGGCGGCGTTGGCCTGGGCAAGACTCACCTGATGCATGCGGTGGGTAATGAGCTGTTACGGCGCAATCCCAATGCCAAGGTGGTCTACCTGCACAGTGAGCGCTTTGTGGCGGATATGATTTCTGCTCTGCGCAACAAGACCATTAATGAGTTCAAGCGCTTCTATCGATCCGTGGATGCGTTGCTGATCGATGATATTCAATTTTTTGCAGGAAAAGAGCAGTCCCAGGAGGAGTTCTTCCATACCTTCAATGCGCTGCTGGAAAACGGTCAGCAGATCATCCTCACCTGTGACAAGTTCCCCAAGGAAGTGGATGGTTTGGAGGAGCGCCTGAAAAGCCGGTTTGGTTGGGGCTTGTCCCAGCCCATGGAGCCGCCGGAGCTGGAAACCCGGGTGGCGATCCTGAAAAAGAAGGCGGAAGAGGCGAAGGTGGATCTGCCCAACGACGCGGCCTTCTTTATTGCCCAGCGAATCCGTTCTAATGTACGGGAGCTGGAAGGTGCCTTGCGCCGGG
>NZ_LWFX01000152.1:0-814 GCF_001635175.1 Alcanivorax sp. HI0083
GAAAAACCAGGAAGGTAACAAACGTCCTAGTACACATTAACGGATCATATTTAAACCTTTTTAAATTGTTGATCTGTATGGTTTTTCAATTGTTTTAACTTGGGTGAGATCGCGCTTCTCCTTTCTTGACGCCCCTGATACCCGTTGGTATAAAGGCGGCTTCGCATAAGGAGAGTGCATCACGCCTCGACCATAAAACCGGGAAAATAGAGAAAGGGGAACTTTGTGAATAAGTCAGAGTTGATTGATGCGATTGCCGCTAGCGCGGATATTTCCAAAGCCGACGCAGGTCGTGCTCTGGATTCTACTTTGGAAGCGGTAACTGGTGCCCTGAAAAAAGGTGACAGCGTTTCTCTGGTAGGTTTTGGTACTTTTGCAGTGAAGCGTCGTGAAGCCCGCGATGGCCGTAACCCGCAAACTGGCCAGACCATCAAGATCGCCGCTGCCAACGTACCGGGCTTCAAAGCCGGTAAGGCACTGAAAGACGCGGTGAACTAAACTGTTTGCAGGAGCGGTAGTTCAGCTGGTTAGAATACCGGCCTGTCACGCCGGGGGTCGCGGGTTCGAGTCCCGTCCGCTCCGCCAGTTTGAGAAAGCGTACTCGTAAGGGGTACGCTTTTTTGCATTTAAGGGAACCTGCAGTCATCCGCCGGTTCTGAATAATAAGATCGAATTTCGAGAGTATCCCTACGGAGTAATTTCATGCAGGAGTTCAGACGGTTTGTCCGCGGTCCCGTGGGCAAGGTCCTGCTTGCCGCAATCATTCTTCCTTTCGTGATTTCCGGCTTTTACGGCTACTTTGTCGGTGGAAGCA
>NZ_LWFX01000153.1:0-666 GCF_001635175.1 Alcanivorax sp. HI0083
AGGTCACGGTAATCTGGAACTGTGTCACCGAGGCATCCGGCACCACCATCCCCAGGCTGAAGATACCGATAATCAGAATGCCGATGATCGATAACACCCAGGGGCCGGAACTGATTACACCGGCATAGGCATAGGCCCGGATCAGGCCCAGCAAGGTGTCCTTGCGCAACAATCGACGCAGTTCAAAACCAATGCCGGCCATTAGTGGCGTCCCTCCCGGCGACGATTGTTGTTTTCTTGCGGGCTGGCTGCGTCCGTGTCCCTCACCAGCGACTGGTACAGGTCACGGTAGGCGCCAAACATCATGTCCTGGGTGTACAGGTTCTCCACCCGGCGAATGCCTGCCTGCTGCGCCTGGTGCCAGGCATCCCTATCTTTCAATAGCGAGGCAACCGCATTGCCCAACGCTTCCGGGTCGGCAATGCCCACCACTTCGCCGGCTTTTCCATAGGCCCGATCGGCTTCGCCCAGGCCTTCAATCAGCTGACGGCAAGACCCCACATCCGTGGAAACGGCCGGCACCCCGGCGGCAAAGCCTTCCAGCAACACCAGCGGTAACGCCTCACTGATGGAACTGAGCACGATCACCCCCACTTTGGGTAGCAGCTCATCAATTTTCTGGAACCCCAGAAACTTCACATTTTTTTCCAGCCCCAGACTGGCCAC
>NZ_LWFX01000154.1:0-8106 GCF_001635175.1 Alcanivorax sp. HI0083
TGCGGTATTTTTTGATGGTGTCTTGACCACTATTAGTAATGAAAGTCTTTATTATTCTCGCGCTCTGAAGTCGTTTCCGCTTGTTTTATCTGTTTTTCTGGTTTATTTCACTTGCCTGAAGCTGGATGTTAAAAGGGTATGGGCGTTTCTTTCAGCTGGAATGCTGGCGTTTTTTCCTCTTTATGTTTTTGTTTCATTGAGTTTCTACGGTGAGTCTTGGCTGGTATTTTTTATTTGCCTTGCACTGTTTTTGTTAGCGGATAAAAAAATGCGTGCCGCTGCCTTGGTTATTGGCTTAATGCCATTGATAAGGGGGGAAAGTATAGGCTTTGTTGCTTCGTTTTCTCTGTTTGCATTACTGCAACGCGACAGAAAGCTATTGTTTTGGGCGTTGGCGCCTGGCTCTATTTACTTTTGCCTGATCACTACTATCGGCCCTGGCTTGCAAAACTTTCTAGGCTGGAGGCTCAATGTTGCAGATGTTTTTGAAGCCGTAGGAATTTGGTACGGAGGAGAGATCGAGCGAGTTTTCGACGTTCTATATTTGCCTTGGTTACTGATTGCTGTTCCCGCACTCTTTCTAAAAGAAGCCCGACCAATTTGGCCGTGTGCCATTGGGGCCTTTTACATTGTTGCAAGGCTTTTAATCGCTGTGGAACTGGATCGAAGCAGTCTCGAGCCTCGTTTTTTCTTGGGTGTAATACCAGTCCTTGTGGTAGGTCTTGCGTTAGGGCTGAATAAACTGAATTCTTTTTGCGGCAGCGGCCAAAAAGCTATTTGTTGCCGGGTTATGTCAGTGGGTTTTATGGGGCTGCTGTTGTTTTTGCATGTGTCGTCTGTTCATGTCGCTAATGAGTTAATTGACTATGTCGCCAGAAATGGGGAGCTTCCCCCTTCCGTTGCAGATGCTCCGCTGGAGATGGGGACATACTTCAAAAAAGCTGACTCTGAAACGGTAGCGGGATACAGAGAATACGCGGAAATTGCAATGCAGATGCTAGAGAGAAATCCTGCCGTCACCACCCTCATGGTCAGTGAGTCGAGCGTATTGTATTTTCTAGACCCTAAACGAATACCAAGGCATGTAAAGGTTGTCTTCGCTTTGTTTGGTTGGCCCACACTGCGGCCGGTAATGGAAGGGGATGTCACAACAGGGTACTTCCCCCATCCGCCTTTTTCGGCCTATTTCGCTTTGGGTTTGCCTAAAGAAGGAGAGTCGCTACTGTTGTATCTTGACGATATGAAAGTTGAGAAATATCCATATCACTGGATAGTAAAGGGCAATAGTATTTATCTTTTTTCGGCTAAAGAAATTGAAGATGCTCGAATTAAGAAGATGTCAAAAGATGACTACTTGCTTCGATAGACTATTCGATAAGTGACTTGTAGGCGCTTAACCGACAAGGTGAGCTATGGCTGTAGAAGTGGTTAAAGAGGAAAAAACGCTTCCGGAAAACTATAAGGAAATGTTTCTGTTCCTTTTTGGTGGGAGCGGTATTTGGGCTGTTATTAGTGTTGCTGTAGTTGTTTTTATATTTAAAGCTACTCTGGGGTATTGGACTTATCTTGATCCGATTGTTCTGTCTCTTCTTTTCACCTTCCGCGGTATTATAGAATGGGCGGTGCATTACTGGCTATATCATGCCAAGCCTTTGCCGCTAGTAAGATTTAGATTAAAAACCAAAGCATTTTTTCAGCATTTGGAACATCATGAGGGCCCGGAAGATCTCTCGCGTATTTTGGTTACTTATAGAGGAGTGCTTTATCCGGCTTTTTTTGTATTTTTATTTTCCTGGTTGGCTTTTGACAATCTAAACCTCTCGGTGTCTATTGTTTTCTGGCTTCTTTTTATAGGTTTTATAAATGAAGTTATACATCTGATTTGTCATTGTGAGATTCCACATCATAGCGGTTTTATAAAAAAAATTGTTTGGCTGCATCGCCGGCACCACCATTATGATAGTAATAATTATTATGGTTTAAGCTCTTCACTGGGAGATAAAATCTTTGGGACGCTCCTTTCTGACGCGCCTGAAAATAAAAACATAGCTGGTAAAGAAAAGCTGTGGTTTGCAGCTATAGAAAAGGAAGAGTACAAGGGTGAGATGTCATCTTTCTTTGATATCGCTGACGTGCCCATTATTGAAGAATTGGAAACCCAGGCGGGCGAGATTAAGAATGAAATTTTGGCTTTTATTTCTAGAAAGCAGAAAGCATTCACCCCCTATTTTGGTCAGTTGGTTAAAAATTCTCCCGAAAAATGGATTACGCATCCACTTCGGACTTGGGGCCTTGATTACCATGTCGCACAGAATGACTTTCCCGTAACGCGTGAAACAATTAAAAAGATACCTGGCGTAGTATCGGTATCTTTTAATATTTTGTGCGCTGGTGGAGAAATTCCTGAGCATTTTGGCGACACCAATGCTACTAACAGGGTGCACCTTGGCTTAGTTATACCTGCGGGCTTGCCCGTTTCTGGAATTAAAGTTGGTGAAAAGGCCGTTGCTTGGGAAGAAGGCAAGGCCACTATTTTCTGTGATGCGCATCGTCACAAGGCCTGGAATCATTCTGGAGAAGACAGGTTGATTCTCCTTATGGATGTAATTAGGCCAGAATTCATGCCAGATAAACGTAAAGTGTGCTCCATAATTATCACATCCTTTATCTTTCAGTTACTGATAATTAAAGCACCAATTTTGCAAAGGCGTGTTGTTGATAATTCCAGCGTAGTTCTAGAGGTTTTTGCTCCAATCGTTAGTCTATTGATCCCGGTATACAATATGGCAAGTTATCTTGTGTCACGTATTGTAAGAGCGAGATTGAGATTGATGGGGTGGCTCAGTGAAATACGATGATGCTATTGACTTAGCGGAGTGTCTACCCATGTTCTTTATCACCTGTAGGCCTCGAAGTGGATCGACTTGGCTAAGAACTATGTTCGATGCCCACCCATCTATTGTTATTCCTCCTGAATGCCAGTTCATCATAAACCTAAAGAAGAAGTACTTAGGGTTAGACCTCTGGACAGCAAAAACGGTCTCGTCATTTATTGCTGACCTTAAAAAACAGGGTTTGATTGAAAGCTGGAAGATCGACTGGAGCAAGCTTCGAGATACTCTTCTGTCTAACGTTTATCGGGTCGATTATGCCCTGGCCTGTAAGCTCGTGTACCTTTATTCTTTCTCCTGCTTTGAGAAAGGAAATCCACTAGCAATTGGTGACAAGAATCCGGGGTATTCATTTTATTCTAAAGAACTGCAAGAAATATTCCCTGAAGCAAAGTTTATTTATCTGTGCAGGGATTATAGAGAGAATCATATTTCCATTGTCAGGGCCGGATTTGAAATGTCGATAATTGCTGCGACCTGCAGGAAGTGGGTCGGCTATTACGAGCTAATGAAAAATGGCTGTGAAAATGGAAACCTTATTGTCTGTCGATATGAAAATCTGGCTCTGTCACCTGAAAATGAATTAAAAAAATTGCTTGGTTTTATTGGGGTTCCATATTCCCCCACCATGCTAGACTATGCTGACTATGCAGAAGATGTAAAGAGAGAGTATTTTACCAACTCCTATGCATGGAAGCTTCACAAAAATATTCTTCTTCCTCCTATTAGCAATAAGCCAATGGAATGGGGGGCACATTTGACTCGTGAGGAAATAGCAATTGCCGACTATGTCGTAGGGAAAACAGGCGAAGAACTAGGTTACAAAAAAGTATACGGTCGCCCTAATGTCCGAGTCAGAGCTGCTGCTATATTTGGAGTTGGTCTAGCCAAGGCGAACTTTTTTGCCCGCATTTTTTTAGATGCGTTGCCTTCAGATGCTCGCTCTTTTGTTGATTTTAGACTGCGACTCTATATTGAAAAGCTAATGCGCGTCTTCGATTTAAGAAGGTGAAGCCGGAGGCCGGAATCAATCAATATGGATTTTATTTTTTGCCGTTAAGTGTGTCATGTTGCAGCATAACTTATGTGAGTGCCATGAGAGAAAGACAGCAATGCCTAAATATAGAAAGGATTTCGGTTGTTGTACCGGTTTATAATGATGCTCAAGCAATCAAGGAGCTGCTTGGCCGTCTTTTTTCTGTATCAATGCCATATGAATTAGAAATTGAAGTGGTTATTGTTGATGATGGGTCCGACGATAACGTTTGGCTCGATTTGAAACAATTGAAAGGGGAGATGCCAAGTAAAAGATTGAAACTTATTCGTCTAGCTTCCAATCATGGGCAGGGTTTGGCAACCCTGTGTGGCATTGCGAATAGTCGTGGCGATTTTGTTATTACTATGGACTCTGATTTGCAGCACCCGCCTGAAGAAATTCCTGTTCTGGTTAAGCACTTAAAAGAAGGCGGGTTTGACTTGGTTTATGGTACAGGTACGAATGGACATCAATTTATGAAACGAATTGCTCGGCGGATATTGAGAATTCCTGGCGCACTTATGGGGGTGCTATATTACCAGTCCACTTCATTCAGAATGATGACCAGGCCCCTTGGCCTTCAGCTGGTTAACTCTATAACGTCGAGAATCCTGACTATCGATGATCTTTTTCCCGGGATGGTGAAAAAAGTTGGTTTTGTTTCTGTCCGCCACGAAAAGAGAAAGCACGGAGATTCTTCTTATTCTTATTTGGATGTGGCACTGTCTCTTCTTGAGGCATGGTATCTTTCAAAACGTCAGAAAGAGGTAGCCGTTAAAACAGGATTAGCCCTTTTGTTATTATCAATGATAAGTTCTCATTATGCGGTGGAACTTGTTGGAGTGAGTATAGCCCCAATTCTTTTTTTTACCGCAATCGTGATTATGGCTTGTGGCTATATGGTTGATATGAGACGCAGAGAAGCCACTCTCGATAACCAGATCAGTATTCTTGAAGTGGTGAGTTAAATGTCGGAGCCTGGATCAAAGACTAGAATTATTCAGATGCACCCTGAGAATGAGACGTCACAGTATTTAACGGGCGGACGAGCTCCTGTCCCTACAAACCTTTTCTTTTTGATAACTTCTGAGTGCAACCTTAGCTGTAAGCACTGTCATATGTGGCTAAACAAAGACAGCCCCCATTCTTTAACCTTGGCAGAGAAAATAAAAGTTGTCGAGGGTTTTGCCAAGCTCAATCCCCATGGGAATGTTGTGCTTTCCGGTGGGGAAGTAATGTTAAAAATCGAGGATTTCTTTGCTCTAACGAAGTCAGCGAAAAGCCTTGGTCTGAATGTTATAGCTGTTTCAAATTCTTCATTGATAGCCCCTTCACTGTATAAGAGATTCGTTGTTGAGGGTCCCGATATTTTGTATATCTCTTTAGATAGCCATGTCGATACCATTCATGACTATATAAGAGGCACCCCAGGCGCTTGGAATAAGGTGGTCAGGGTAATCAAAGGTTTGGTTGAAAAAAAGAAAGAATCTGGCTCATCTAACTTCAAAATATTTACCAGCACGGTTCTCTTCGAGGAGAATATTTATACGCTGGAAAATATGTTGGCATTTATAAAATCCTTAGGGGTAGACGGTGCGTCAGTTCAGGTTCTTTCAAGGACCGTGATGAACAAGTCACCCTCAGGTGCTGACCCCTTTTTTGACAAGAGTTTTTTTAAGGATAGGGAACTCGCTTCGAGAGTTCTTGACGAAGTGATTTCGGGGTTTTCTGACGATGGTTTTCTGGTTAACCTCGGCGAATATGAATGGATGAAGGAGTATATACTGAAGGGGCCCGATTACGAAACTAGCGATCAAGTTTGTGGATCTGCAGAGAAGAACATTTTTGTTGATCATGATGGTCGATATTCACTCTGCGCTAATATGGATGCTGTTGAAGGTGTAGGGAAGATAGGGACAGTAAGGGATATTAGTGTTGAAAGGTTCTGGTTCTCGGTACAGGCGGAAAGAGCCAGAGGGTTAATGAATCAGTGCAGGAAACATTGTGGAATGTATGCCTGCCATAGAAAAGACTAATGCCACTATGGAGCGTATTAAGATTCAAAGCATTAATGAAACCGTCGAGAGTGACGCAGCTGATCACATTCAGGCACTGAGTCCTCCCGACTACCTGTTTTTGCTAGTGACTTCTGAATGCAATCTCCACTGCAAGCACTGCCATATGTGGATGAACCAAGACAGCCCTAATGGCCTGACATTACCTGAAAAGCTTGATGTGGTGCGTCAGTTTCAAAGGCTAAACCCTTCGGGTGGTGTTGTCCTTTGTGGTGGAGAGTTAATGCTGAAAGAGGAGGAGTTTTTCTCACTGACTGCACTATGCCGGGAACTCGGGTTGAACACGGCCGCTTTTACTAATGGTTCACTGGTGGAAGAGTCCCACTATCATCGTCTCTTGCTAGAGGGGCCAGACCAACTGTTTTTTTCACTTGACAGCCACTTGCCAGTAGTACACGACTATATACGAGGTACTGAAGGTTCTTGTGAGCATATCCTGAAGGTTCTTACCGATCTTTCTTCACTCAAAAAGAAAGCTTACCCTGACTCAAAGGTCAGGATCTATACGAACTGCACACTTTTTGAAAGAAATCTGTATGGTATTCATGAGTTTATCGAGCATGTGAAAGGGCTGGGCATTGATGGTGTGCGCTTTGAATGCCTGCATGAAACTGTGGATAAGCGTTCAAAGGAAGGTGAAGATCCTTTCTTGCGTAGAGGATTCTTTTCAGATCAGAATGCGGCCGCAATGATGTTTGATGAAATTATTGCTAGGTACAGAAAAGATGACTTTGTTGTTGTTCCAGAAGGTGACTGGTTATGGATGCGCTTCTATGTTGCCAATCATGGTACGACAAACACATACCCTGTTTGTGCCGCGTTTGAGAAGATCATTTTTATTGAACAGTCTGGTGAACTTTTGCTTTGCCCCTATATGCATACGCTGAAGCAAGTCGGGTATCTGGGTAATTGCCGGACCACTGGACTAACTGATTTCTGGTTTTCAGCGTCTGCTGAGAATGCAAGAAAATATATGCGCTCCTGCAATAAGGAGTGCGGTATGATTTCTGGTTTTAGGAATTCAGAGCTTGTAGCCCCATTAGTGCTTACCAAGTAATTTATAAGTATGGCAATGTTAGATGATTTTTTAAAAATTATTAACAATGAATCAGTCGTTCGGTATCTGAAATTGAGTGTTCAGACGCTTTATCAGAAAGATTATCCTTTCTGCAGCTATTTGGCAGTTAATTATGCCGGGTCAAAACTAATTAACGCCAAGTTTTATGTGACTGCTTTTAAAAAAGTTGATTTTTCCCTTGTGAAAGAATTCTTTCCTTTCTCTGAAGAGGTTAGTAATGCCTACGAAAAATATGAAGAGGGAAAGGTTTATAATCCCGCAAATATGGGGGTTGTCTTTGTATTCAAAATGAGCCCCTCCGGGCGGCAGCTTTATACCTATGGGCAGCGCGTAAAAGAAGATATCAATCCACCTATTGACCAGCCCGGATTGGTCACGGAGCCTAAACAGTTTGATGATTATTTTGCCCATGAAGTAGGGGCAAGTCACGCTTATGGGAAAAACTATTATATCATCATGAATAGGATGAATATCAAAACCATGCTTTGCCGAGCTTCACTGGAGCTTGATGATTCAGATGTGGATTTGATTGAATATTCTACATTTGAAGGTAAGCAGAAAATTTTGGCGGCGATAAGTTCTGTGGCTAAAACAGAAAACTATCTAAGGAGGACGGGGGGGGGAGAATTTCTTGCATTACACGACTTCATTCGGGATAAATTTGGTTTTATTCCAGTGTCGCCAGGAAAATATTTGAATAGCCCGGTGAGAACTATTCACTATTTCTCCCCTGGTGAACCTGTCTATTTTCGGGACTCTTTGGCATTAATGACAATGCTCTCTCGGATTGAACAGGGGGAGGTGCTCTCTTGCTGAATTCTGTGAATGATAAGTTCTTTGCTAGATCACAAGAAATTCTTTCATTTCTTGATCCCCTGGATATTACTGAGTTATCTACATTTGAGCAGCTGCCCGAAGTGATCAGATGTTTCCCCGCTCATACTTTGTTGACTCGAGATTTCTTTGAGGAGATGTTGTCTTCACATCAGATTAGGGGGGCGATTGGTGGCGAAGGAAATTGGGTGC
>NZ_LWFX01000155.1:0-1009 GCF_001635175.1 Alcanivorax sp. HI0083
TTTGGCCGGGTCACCATGCGCAATATTCAGAGCATGCTCAGCGGCGCGCTGATTGCGTTGGTCAGCGTGTCGGTGCTGCTGGTTATTGCGTTGCGTTCCGTGAGGTACGGCATCCTGTCGCTATTGCCCAACCTGTTGCCGGCGGCCATGGCCTTCGGGCTGTGGGGGTTGGTGAATGGGGAGATCGGGCTGGCGGTATCCGTGGTGGCGTGCATGACGCTGGGGATCGTGGTGGATGACACTGTGCATTTCCTGAGTAAATACGTGCGTGCCAAACGTGAATTGGGCCTCAAAACCGAACAAGCGGTGGAGTATGCATTCCGTACTGTCGGCGTAGCACTGGTGGCCACATCCGTGGTGCTGGTGGCGAACTTTGCCGTCATCGGCACCAGTCATTTTTACCCCAATTCCAGCATGGGGCAGTTGTCTGCGATCACCATTGCCATGGCCCTGATTGTGGATTTCTTCTTTTTCGTGCCATTACTGGTTGCGCTGGACCGCCGCAAGCGGACCAGAGGCAGCGTGCAATAGGCTCTAGCCAGTCTGATGAGGCGGTGTTAACGTAGCGCGAAACCGGGTAAATCCAGTTTCTGCGGAACAAAATACAGTGCCATACAAGAAAGATCGAAAGGTTCTTAAACGCGTAGATTACGGGGCCGCCAAGAACTCCTTGATGGGAGTCCTGGCGGCCCTTCTGGTTTATGCACTTGTCTTTGCCTGGGGCCAGGTCTACCAGAGCTTCGAACTGGAAGCGCTGATAGGCGGTGGTGCCGTCCTGTTGGTCACCGCTTACCGGCTGTGGCTGGTGGCGCGTTTCGATGCGCTGTATGGGGCCGGACCGGCCCGCTGGCGGCGTCTGTTCGGGTTGGGCCTGGCGTTGCACGCCTTGTTATGGGGCTTGTTGCCTGCCTGGTTGATCTGGCGGCTGGGCACCGGCTTCAATTTTTTCGTGGTCATTCTTTATAACGTGGGTGTGACCACGGCCCTGGGTAGCTCCTGGATGGCCGGG
>NZ_LWFX01000156.1:0-940 GCF_001635175.1 Alcanivorax sp. HI0083
TTCCGGCGAGCTGACCTTCTCCTACAATTCCCTATGCCGGGAAAACCGCTTCATCGGTTACGACCGTATTGGCGACGAAGAAAAATTGGCGGTAGGCCTGACCAGCCGCTTCCTGCATGATGGCACCGGCCGCGAGCAGCTGCGCCTGCGCGTGGCCCAGGGCTTCTATTTTGAAGACCGCAAAGTGATTACCGACCGGGCCGTGGAAGACCCCACCGACGACCAGACCCCGGTTATCGGCGACGCCCGCTGGAACTTTGCACGCGATTGGTACCTCTACTCAGAAGCCCAGTGGGATACCGAAGAGAACAAGCGCGAACGGTCCAACTTCCAGATCGGCTATAACGACCGGGAGCGCCGCGTCGTCAACCTGGGCTATCACGACCGCCCGGCAGACGACATCCGCGAATCGGAAGTCAGCGCTATTCTGCCGGTTCACCGACACTGGCGGCTGGTTGGCCGCTGGATGTACGACCTGGACAACCAGCGCACACTGGAAACCATGGCCGGTGCCGAATACCGTAATTGCTGCTGGAAGCTGCGACTGCTCAGCCAGCGCGAGCTGGTGGATGACAACGGCGACGGCAACCTCGAGGCGGACAGCACCATCTGGTTCCAGATCCAGATGATCGGCCTGGGCGGCTTTGGCGGCCAGGTGGATTCCCTGCTGGAGCGCAGCATTCCGGGATACAGGAGACAGTATGATTGATAGAACGCAGCACGCTGCACGCCGCACGCTGCATGCCAGACACACCCTGCTTGGCCTGCTGGCCATGGCCGTGCTGATGTTGCCGGCCTGGAGCCAGGCCAAGCTGCAGATCCTCGACCGCATCGTCGCCGTGGTTAACGACGGCGCCATCCCGGCCAGCCAACTGGATGCCCGGCTCAACACCATCGCCCTGCACTTTCAGGAAAAAGGCCAGCAACTGCCGCCCCCGGC
>NZ_LWFX01000157.1:0-866 GCF_001635175.1 Alcanivorax sp. HI0083
GTCCACGCCGGCGCGGAAGGCATGGGCCAGCGGTTGTTCGGGCATGATCTCAACCACCTCTTCAGCACTGTTCTTGATCTTGCCGATATAACGGCGGGCGACCACGATCGGCACCGGAGATTCTTCCGCGATGCGGGCAATGGCGTAGGCGTAACCGAGTTTCACCGAGGCGACAATGGGGGCCACCGCAGGATCGTCGGCCGCTTCTTCCATGTCATCAAAGTACTCTTGTGCCTGGTTGGCCACGTCCTGGAGCATCATGTATTTGGTGCTCTGACGATCAGCGAGATAGATGGCGTACATCAGCTGGGAAAACAGGGCAGGAATCTTGCCGATGGGGCCAAGTTTGAGACCTTCTTCGCGGGCTTCCTGGAAGTCGCCGGCAAAGAACTTGCGCCATACCTGCAGGCTGCGAGCCTCCAGCACCTGATAATCACCGTTCCAGTCTTTGATATCCTCTTTCATGAAGGGGTACTTTTCGAACTGTTCCTTCATGTAAGCGGCGGATGGGTAGGGCACCTTCAGGCCGCGCATCAGGTATTCCCATTTGTCGCGGATTTGCTTGTCGGTATAGGTGAAGTAGCTTTTCTTGTAAGGCACCTCGTTCCATTTTTCGACGAAAATACGTTCATCCACCGGGATTTCCTGCATTTGCAGTTCTTCCGGGGTGACTTCGTCCATTTCGTCGTCGGCCTCGTCATCGCGGGCCGCATGGAGTTGCAAGCTGATAGCGCAGAGCGCGATCAGGCACAGAGAGCGCCAGAACGGTACAGAATATGCTGCCATGGTGTTTTACAGCTCTTGTTGTTGTTGTGTTTGTAGGCGAACAGGTTCGCCGGGCCCCGATAGCCCTGTATGGCATAACA
>NZ_LWFX01000158.1:0-1336 GCF_001635175.1 Alcanivorax sp. HI0083
GCGGCGAAACGGTGGAATGCCCCAACCTTGCCAGCCAGCCTACCCTGAAGCCTGTCGATTCGCGCAAAAGTATCCTCGGCAGCGGCCTGCCAATCATTCGGCATTTGCCCAGCCGCTCGCAACGGCTCATTGGTCCCTGGTGTTTTCTCGACCACATCGGCCCCACCGACCTGAGCGCCGACAACGCGGTCGATGTGGGCACCCATCCGCACATCGGGTTACAGACCGTGACCTGGTTATTTGAGGGCGCCTTGCTGCACAAGGACAGCCTGGGTTACGAACAGGTTATCGCCCCCGGCCAGCTGAATCTGATGACCGCCGGCCATGGCATCTGCCATTCCGAGGAAAGCCCGCCAGGATTCAGCGGCCCCATGCACGGCCTGCAATTCTGGATCGCCCTGCCCGCCGAGCATGAAGATACCCCGCCAGCCTTTGCCCACCACACTGACTTGCCCCGATGGCAACAGGATGGCGCCGAGATCACTCTGGTGGTGGGGGAGCTGGCCGGGCGACGTTCTCCAGCGGCGGTGTTCTCGCCGCTGGTGAGCGCCGATATTGTGGCCACACAAGCCTGTCAGCTGACCTTGCCCGTCCCTGCCGATTTCGAGCTGGGGCTGTGTATCAATGAAGGCCATGCTGAACTGGAAGGGGAAACCCTGAAGACCGGCGAGCTCTACTATCTGGGGCAGGGCCGCGACACCCTGGCTCTCACACTCTCCACCGACAGCCGCATCATGCTGCTGGGCGGCGAGCCGCTGGGGCAGCCGGTACTGCTGTGGTGGAATTTTGTCGGCCGGGATCAGGAGCGGCTGAATCAGGCGGTGAGCGACTGGCAACAATGGCCCAACGATCGCTTTGGCGAGGTCTCCGCCTACCAGGGAGCACCCTTGACGGCACCTACACTGGATCCGTCGGTGCGACTGAAATAAACGCGGGGTAGATCGCCCTCCCCGTAGGTCAGATTTACCCAAGGGCACAGAGAGCCTGAAAGGCGTAATCCGACCTTTAGCGGTGGAGCAAGAGGACAGGGTGGAGTCGGCTTACGGCTACGCCCTAAGCCGACCTACAAAATCAATTAACTGCCTTCAACCTGCTGGCAGAACATCGCCATGTCGGGATCAGCAAATCCTTTGTGGGTAATGATGGCGTCGTAGACCTTGCCCGCCTGAACCGCGCAGGACACTGTCTCGATCAGGCTGCCATCCGCAGCATCTTTTACTTGTACTTCCAGACGGCTGCTACCATTGGGCGTGTCCGAAAAATAGGCCGTGGCTTTGCCATACTGCAAGCCTGGAATTGTGCCGATAGAGAAAGTCGTATCTGCCTGTTGATACAT
>NZ_LWFX01000159.1:0-1206 GCF_001635175.1 Alcanivorax sp. HI0083
TGGTGCCCCGGCGTCACGAAGGATCTGCCGCAAGGTGGTTTGCAGGCGCGCCAGGTTCACCGGCTTGGCCAGATGCCCGATCATGCCGGCATCGTGGCAGGCATGGATCTTGTCCGGGATGGCGTGGGCAGTGAGGGCAATAATGGGAACCCAGGGCAAGCGGCCTTCCTGTTGCAGCTTGATAATCGCTCGCGAGGTTTCAAAGCCGTCCATGTCTGGCATTTCGCAATCCATTAATACCAGGTCGAAGGGCTGCTGTGCAGACATCAAGACGGCGATAGCTTCCAGCCCGCTCTCCGCCACTTCCGTCTCGTAGCCCAGTTTTTGGCACAGCCCCTCGGCCACCATCAGGTTGATGTGGTTATCGTCCACGATCAGCAATAGGCCGCCGGACAGGCCTCGCAGGCTGTCTGCGACGGGTTCCGAGGTAAAGGTATCGGCACGTTCCGTGGATGGGATGGGGAGCCGGAACCAGAAGCGCGAGCCCTGTTTGGGTTGGCTGTCCACACCGATTTCTCCTCCCATGATCTCTACCAGTTGCCGGCAAATGGCAAGCCCGAGGCCGGTGCCGCCATAGCGTCGGCTGGTGGAGCTGTCGCCCTGCTGAAAATGGTCGAAGAGTCGGCGCTGCTGCTCTTCGGTAATGCCAATGCCGCTGTCGTGCACCTCAAACAAGGCGTAATCCGCGTTGTCCGAATCCCGCTGTACCCGCACGGTGATGGTGCCGTTGTCGGTGAATTTCACCGCGTTGCTGATCAGGTTTACCAGAATTTGTCGCAGCCGCACCGGGTCGCCCATGCAGCGTTCGCCCACGTGGGGAGCAATGTCGAGTGTCAGGGTGTTGGAGTGAACGTGTGCCTTGTGCTGGAACAGGGCCAGGGATTCATTGATCAGGTTGAACAGGTTGAAGCTGGTTTGCTCGATGGGCATTTTGCCCGCTTCGATGCGGGAATAATCGAGGATGTCATTAATCAGGTTCAGCAGGCTGTTCCCGGACTGTTCAATCACGTTCAGATTGTGGCGTTGATCATCATCCAGGGAGGCTCCCTTGAGCATGTCCACGGTGCCGATAATACCGTTCAGTGGTGTGCGAATTTCGTGGCTCATTACCGCCAGAAATTCGCTGCGGGCGCTGAGCGCGGCATTCAGCTCCCCGGTGCGCTCGGTGACGCGCTGTTCCAGCACTTCGTTGGCTTCGCGTTGAAT
>NZ_LWFX01000160.1:0-1006 GCF_001635175.1 Alcanivorax sp. HI0083
CCCTGTTCCGGCTCCACCAGAAACTCGAAGGTGCCGATCCCCAGATAGTGCACCTCGGCGGCCAAAGTCAGGGCACTGTGGATGATGCGATCGCGCAGGGCAGGATCGAGACCTGGCGCCGGGGCAAATTCCACCAGCTTCTGGTGGCGACGCTGCAGGGTACAGTCGCGCTCCCACAGATGACTCACCGCCCCACTGCCATCGCCCAGCACCTGCACTTCCACATGCCGTGCGGCGGTGATGAGCTGCTCCACATAGACCGCCGCATTGCCGAAGGCCGCTTTCGCTTCCGACTGGCAACGCTGATACGCCGCTTCCAGATCATTGGGGTCAGTGACCGCTCGCATACCGCGCCCGCCACCGCCGCTCAGTGCCTTGATCATCACGCCACTGCCGTCCAGTGACGCCATAAAGGCTTTTGCCTCTTCCAGCGACACCGCCTGCGCAGTGCCCTGCACCAACGGTACCTGACACTTCGCCGCCAGCGCGCGGGCCGCCGCCTTGTCGCCAAACAACCGCAGGGTCTGCGCTCCCGGCCCGATCAAGGCCAGCCCCGCCTGGCTGCACTGCTCGGCAAAATCCGCGTTTTCTGCCAGAAAGCCATAACCGGGGTGGATGGCCTCACAGCCCTGCTCCCGGGCAATGGCAATCAGCTGCGCGCCCTTCAGATAGGCGGGCACACCCCGGCCCGGCAACGCCACCGCCTCATCCACCTGACGGGTATGCAGGGATGCCTGATCATCTTCGGCAAACACCCCCACAGACCGAATCCCCAGATCCGCACAGGCATTGGCAATACGAATGGCAATCTCACCACGGTTGGCGATCAGGATGGCAGAAAACGGGACGGACACGGCGGACTCCAGTCTTAGATTCGACGGCAAAGACCACAGTGTAGCCAGTTGGGGTTATCGATGGCATTGATCGGGGTGCATGGAGGGGTATGCATTGGGTTAATGCTGTCGGCCGGCTCAAAAGGCCATCCAGCTAGCAATGAGTCCGTGTA
>NZ_LWFX01000161.1:0-930 GCF_001635175.1 Alcanivorax sp. HI0083
CGCGCTGGAGGAGAACAGACCCCGCTCGTAACGCACCACATCCAGCAAGATATCCTTCTGCCCCGGCAGTATTTCCATCTTCGCGACTTCATCGCGGACCACCTGCTCAACCCGCAGGCCCACATAAAAGGTAGCCGCCAGCCATGCCACTACCGGCAGTACAACCAGCACCACAACCAGTGCGAGTCCTTTTTTCATGGGTATTCCCCCTTCGTCCTTGTTACCCCGTTTTTTGAAGTGCATCACTATAGCGGAAAAACACCGGGAGTAACGATCAGCCCGCCAACCACCTCAGGCGCGTTCCGCGTTGCCCTGAACCCAAAAAAGAAACAAAAAAAAGCCCGCCATGAGAGGCGGGCTTTTTTCTCTACAGGAAAGATCAGAATGCAAAGTGATCAGCATCCAGATCCATCATGCAGTCCAGACCACCTTCGATGGCGCCTTTATGGCCAGCCACGCGCGGCAGGATACGCTTGAAGTAGAAGCGTGCAGTGCTGATCTTGGCCTTGTAGAAGTCCTCGTCACCGGCACCGGATTCCAGTGCGGCGTGGGCCACAGAAGCCATACGGGCCCACAGGTAAGCCAGGGTCACGTAGCCGGAGTACATCAGGTAATCCACAGAGGCGGCACCCACGTATTCNGGGTTCTGCATGGCCTGCATGCCGATGGCCTGAGTCAGCTCGCCCCATTCCTTGTTGTAGCCGGCCAGCGGCTCCAGGAATTCTTTCAGGTCCGCATTGTCGCCATTGGCTTCACAGAACTGGTGCACGATCTTGGTGAAGTTACGCAGGGCCTGACCCTGAGTCATCATCACCTTGCGGCCCAGCAGATCCAGTGCCTGGATGCCGGTGGTGCCTTCGTACAGGGTGGAGATACGGGCATCACGTACGTTCTGCTCCATGCCCCACTCACGGATAAAGCCGTGGCCAC
>NZ_LWFX01000162.1:0-762 GCF_001635175.1 Alcanivorax sp. HI0083
ACATCAAGAAGGGCGACACCCTGCGTGAGCCGCAGCACACCGAAGCTGGGGCGCTGATGACCTTCGACCGGGTGATCGCCAATCCCCCCTTCAGCCTGAAGAAGTGGGGCAAGGAAGAAGCCGACAGCGATGCCTATGGCCGCTTCCCCTACGGCACCCCGCCCAAGGACGCCGGCGACCTGGCCTTCGTGCAGCACATGATCGCCAGCCTCAACGCTGAGGGCATGATGGGCGTGGTCATGCCCCACGGCGTGCTGTTCCGGGGCTCCAGCGAAAAGGCCATCCGCCAGGGCATTCTCAATGACGACCTGCTGGAAGCCGTCATCGGCCTGCCCGCCGCCCTGTTCTACGGTACCGGCATTCCCGCCTGCCTGCTGATCGTCAACAAGGCCAAGCCCGCCTCACGCCGTGGCAAGGTTTTGTTTATCAACAGTGAGCTGGAATACGAGGAAGGCAAGAATCAGAACAAGCTGCGCCAGCAGGATATCGCCAAGATCGTCCACACCTTCGAGCACTTCGAAGAGATCAAGCGCTATTCCAAAGTGGTGCCGCTGGCCGAGATTGAGGAAAACGACTTCAACCTCAACATTCGCCGCTACGCCGACACCAGCCCGCCCCCGGAAATCTTCGACGTGCGCGCCATCCTCCACGGCGGCATCCCGGTGCGGGAAGTGGAAAGCGAGTATATCCGCGAAGAAATCCTGGAAGACTTTGATGTGTCTGCGGTGTTTGTGAGGCGGGATGAGGAGCCGTCAGCGGGTG
>NZ_LWFX01000163.1:0-1277 GCF_001635175.1 Alcanivorax sp. HI0083
GACGGGATTGCCCTGATCAGGGCACGCTTCCCGGGTCAGGTTACGAAAATCAATGCCAGTCTCGGTGACGCGGTCAAGGCTGGCGAGCCACTGGCCAGCATCGAATCCAACGACAGCCTCCAACCCTACACCTTGCGTGCGCCTTTCGCCGGTACCGTTATCCAGCGCAATATCAACGTCGGCGAGCTGGCCGGGGAGCAGGCGCTGTTCACCATCGCCAAGCTCGACCCGCTATGGGTGGAATTGAAAATCTTCCCGGGGCAGCGCCGCGAAATCGCACCAGGACAGCTGGTGCGAATTGACACCGGAGATGCCCAGCACGAGTCCAGGATCAGTCATATCGTGCCGCAGAACAGCGGCTCGCCCTACGTCATTGCCCGGGCAGAAATTGCCAACGCAGAGGAGCTGCTTTCACCGGGCCGGCTGGTTTCGGCGAGCATCGTGGTAGAGCGTATCGAAGTGCCGCTGGTGATAGAAAATCGGGCCCTGCAGTTGCTCGACGAATCCCAGGTCGTGTTTGTGCAAGAAGGCAATAGCTTTGAGCCCCGGCCTGTCGAGTTGGGCCGCACGGATGGCCAGTTCACCGAAATACTTTCTGGCCTGAAGCCCGGCGAACGCTACGTGGTGGAGAACAGCTATCTCATCAAGGCGGATATCGAAAAATCCAGCGTGTCAGACGACGATTAACAGGAGGCCACTATGATCGACGCTATCGTGCGCCTCTCTGTAGAACGGCGCTATCTCATGCTTTCGCTGATTCTGGTGCTGATCGGTGTCGGTGTCTGGAGTTTCCAGCGCCTGCCCATCGACGCGGTACCTGATATCACCAATGTCCAGGTGCAGATCAACACCGAGGCACCCGGTTATTCACCCCTGGAGACAGAGCAGCGCATCACGTTCCCGGTGGAGACGGCGCTGTACGGCCTGCCCAGCCTGTCCTACACCCGATCCCTGTCCCGTTACGGCCTGTCCCAGGTGACCGTGGTGTTCGAAGAAGGCACGGACATCTATTTCGCCCGCAACTTGATCAACGAGCGCCTTGGCGCCATCAAAAGCGTCCTTCCGCCTGGGCTGGAGCCGGAGATGGGCCCCATCGCCACCGGGTTGGGCGAGATTTTCATGTACACCGTGGATGCGGCGCCCGGCGCCACCCGGGAAAATGGTGAGCCCTGGGATGCCACTGCCCTGCGGGAAGTGCAGGACTGGATCATCAAACCTCAACTGGCCCAGGTGCCCGGGGTGATCGAAATCAATTCCATCGGCGGCTACGACAAGCA
>NZ_LWFX01000164.1:0-732 GCF_001635175.1 Alcanivorax sp. HI0083
CAAAGCCACAGACTCGGAAGCCACCATGTATTCCGGGCCGTTGGGGGTGTCCTTGCGGCCAAAGCACACCGGGCGAATACCATGGGGGTCGCGGAAAGCCAAAATGCCGTAACCGGTAATCATGGCCACCACCGCGTAGGCCCCTTCCACTCGTTGATGGACTGCGGCCACCGCATCAAAGATATCTTCCGGCTCCGGCTGCAACTTGCCGCGGCTTTGTAACTCGTGGGCAAACACGTTCAGCAGGACTTCGGAATCGGAGGTGGTGTTGATGTGGCGCAGGTCGGCACGAAAGATATGCTCGGCCAGAGCTTCCGCATTCGTCAGGTTGCCGTTGTGGGCCAGCGTAATGCCGTAGGGGGAGTTCACATAGAACGGCTGGGCTTCCGCCGAACTGGAGCTGCCTGCCGTGGGATAGCGCACATGGCCAATCCCCATGTTACCGACCAGCCGGCGCATATGGCGGGTGCGGAATACATCGCGCACCATGCCGTTATCCTTGCGCAGGTAGAGACGATCACCGTCGCAGGTCACGATACCAGCCGCATCCTGGCCACGATGCTGGAGAACGGTCAGGGCATCGTAGATCCCCTGGTTCACATGGCTATGACCGACAATACCCACAATGCCGCACATGGTACTTACCTCTAGCTGCCGCTTACATTCATGATAAAGGCGAGAAGGCTCTCGCCCACGTCCCGGGTCCATGCTTCCATCATCACCAGATGGGGA
>NZ_LWFX01000165.1:0-7896 GCF_001635175.1 Alcanivorax sp. HI0083
CCATAACCCCGTCGGATGCGTTGATAATGGCATCCAGGGTGTCATCATCCGCCACCGCTTCAGCCCGCTCGATTTTGGCGATGATGCCGCCCTTGCCTCCGGCATCGTGATAGCGGCGGCGGGCTTCGTTCACATCCTCGGCATCGCGGGGAAAGGACAGGGCCAGGAAGTCCACTTCCATATCGGCGGCGGTAAGGATATCGGCCAGATCTTTCTCGGTGAGGGCGCGGGCACTGAGCCCGCCGCCCTTGCGGTTCACGCCTTTGTGATCAGACAGTTCGCCACCCACCCGCACGGTGCATTCCACGCGGGTGCCATTGATGGTGTTCACTTCCAGTTCCAGCAGGCCGTCATTGAGCAAAAGAATATCCCCTGCCTGACAATCGGTGGGCAAGGGGGGATAGCTGACGCCGACTTGTTCGGCATCGCCGGCGTCATCCGGGAGGGCCGTATCCAGGGTAAAAGGCTGCCCGGCGCTGAGCATGATGGGACCGTCCCGGAAGCAGCCAATACGGATTTTGGGCCCCTGCAGATCGGCGAGGATGGCCACATGCTCACCGCGTTGCCCGGCGCAGCGGCGAATCTTCTCGGCAGTCTCACGATGGGTATCGGCGGTGCCGTGGGAAAAATTCAGCCGGAAGACATTAACACCGGCCTCGATCAGCATGTCGAGCATGGGTTCCGGTGCAGAGGCGGGGCCAACGGTGGCAACAATCTTGGTGCGGCGAAGCGGGTGCTGTGGGGTGCGAGAGGGCATGCGTGTCTTTCCATCAATCATTTCGCATTAGCATACCATGGGGACGCGAACGAACGATGACAGCCAGCCGGGCATGGGACCGGAAAGCTGAGATTCATTTTAATCCTTAAAGAAAGGTTCATTGCGGAATTGAGTGATCAGCCGGTTTCAGAACTTGTCTCATTATCCCGCCCTGGTAACCGCAGGACGCCGGATGCCCGACGATGGACGCTTGAATTCAAAACCTAAAAACCTTGGCGACCATTCTCTCTGCGCAAAAACGACAACGCCTCAGGCTATGGAGGTTTGCGTCAGGCGTTCGGCGTCGAGCGTTTGGCAAAGTGCCGGGTATTTGTGATAAGCCGTCAGACGGCGAAAAGCGTGTTATTCACTCTAAGCCGCGATGAACCTAAAGAAAGCCCCGCCGGGAAGGCGGGGAAAGGGGAAACCGGTAGCAGGGAATCAGTGAAGCATGGCAAAGGCACAGGCCTGGGCCTGGCTGAGACGAAGAAAGTCACCCATACCCATTTTTATCACTTCCGTGTGAGTGCCCGCATTGAAGGCAAGCCAATCTTCGCGAAGCAAGGTGTCGTCCACATAGACATTCATGTTGTACAGATTCCCGAACGGCGGTTCGCCACCGGGTTCGCAAAGCGGGAAGCAATCCTTGAAGTCGTCTTCGCTGGCCAGCTCAACGCGGTTGGCATGGAGGGCCTGGCGTAATTTTTCCGGATCCAGATATTGGTTGGCAGGCAGCACCGCCATGGCCAGTTTTCCATCCACGTCCACAATCACGGTCTTGGCCATGTGTCGGCCGGGAATATGGGCGGACTGTGCTACCTCGGAAGCGGTAACAGCGGGCGCGTGGTTGTAGCAGTGATAATTCACGCCGTTGTTGTCGAGAAAATCGGCCAGTGCGCGGGCGGGCATGACGAACCTCCTCCCGGAATCGTGTCGCCGGGATTGGGGAGCGGCCTGACAAACAGCTTGTGGCTGGAGCCCAGGAGACGCTCCGTGACAGGATGTCTGATTAAGGGTAGAGCCGGCGAACAAGGAGGAGAAATACAAATATGCGCTAATCTTTATAGCGGAAAAGAATAGGACGAGCGGTCGGTGTATCTTGTGTGGTGGCTGTAGGAGTTCCCTTCCAGGGGACGAACCGAGCGCAGCGAGGAGAATAAAAAGCAAATTTCTTTTTGAGGGATGCCTGCCCAGCTGGCACGCCTGAGCATATTGCCGGCGATTTTCGCGCAAGCGCGATTCGTCCCCTGGAAGGGAACTCCTACAATATTCTTTAAGGGATAGGGTTCAATAAAAACGCGGGCAGTGATCATGCCGTCTGGCATAACCCCTGCCCGCGTTGTTGCGTGTTGCATGCTGCCTGGCGCGTGCAGCGTCTCTTGTCACATTCCCAGATTGTCGAGAATGCGCAGGTTCGGCCCGGCCTGATTCATGGTGTAGAAGTGCAGCCCCGGCGCGCCCATGGCCAGTAGCCGTTCGCACAGACGGGTAACCACTTCTTCGCCGAAGGCTTTTACTGCGGCATCGTCGTCCTTGATGTCGTTGAGTTTGCTTTGCAGCCAGCGCGGCACATCGGCGCCACAGGTGTTGGAAAAACGCAGCAGGTTGGCCACATTAAGAATCGGCATGATGCCCGGGTAGACGGGAGCATCACAGCCAGTTTTTTGCAGCGCGTCCATGTAATAGCCGTAGGCATCAGCATTATAGAAATACTGGGTCAGGCCACTGTTGGCGCCGGCATCCATTTTGCGCTTGAAGTGAGCGATATCATCTTCAAAGCTGCGTGCCTGGGGATGCATTTCCGGGTAGGCCGCCACTTCCAGCTGGAAGTGGTCGCCGGTTTCCTGGCGGATCAGGGCCACCAGTTCATCGGCGTATTTGATTTCGCTTTGCGCATAACCCATGCCGGAAGGCAGGTCACCACGCAGGGCGACGATGCGGGTGACACCCGCATCCTTATAGCCGTTCACCAGTTCAAGGATTTCTTCCTTGCTTTGACCGATGCAGCTGAGGTGCGGGGCGGTGTCGCCGTGCTGCTCGCGCAGCTTGTTGACCATGTCGCGGGTGTTGTCACGGGTAGAGCCGCCGGCACCAAAGGTGCAGGAAAAGAAAGCCGGGTTTTTGGCCAGCAGCTTCTTCTGCGTGGCCAGTAATTTTTCCTTTCCCTGTTCTGTCTTGGGAGGAAAAAATTCAAAACTGATTCGTTGCATGGGGCTTGCCATTTACGTTTGTCATTGTTGAAAGCGTAGTGCTTTCGATGGCCGGGTCGGACGTCGGAAGTCTGACGCTTTTGGCATCCGACTTCCGGCGTCAGACGTCCGACTTAGTACTTGTAGTGCTCGGGCTTGAAGGGGCCTTCCACGCCGACGCCGATGTAGTCGGCCTGCTCCTGGGTCAGTTTGGTGATCACGCCACCGAAGCCTTCCACCATGTAACGGGCCACTTCTTCGTCCAGCTGTTTGGGCAGCACTTCCACCTTGAGCATTTTTTCTTTCACGGCGTCAGAGTGGTTGGCGTAACCCTGATCGAACAGATACATCTGCGCGAGGACCTGGTTGGCGAAGGAGCCGTCCATGATGCGGCTGGGGTGGCCGGTGGCGTTGCCCAGGTTGACCAGGCGGCCTTCGGAGAGCAGCAGCAGGAAATCGCCGGCGGCCTTGTCACGCCATACCTTGTGCACCTGCGGCTTCACCTCTTCCCATTCCCAGGTCTCACGCATGAAGGCGGTGTCCACTTCGTTGTCGAAGTGGCCGATGTTGCAGACCACGGCGCCTTTCTTGATGGTCTTGAGCATGTTGGCGTCGCAGACATTGAAGTTGCCGGTGGTGGTTACCAGCAGGTCGGTGTTGCCCAGCAACTCGGTGTTGATGGAGGCTTCGCTGCCATCGTTGATGCCGCCCTTGTACTGGCTGACCACTTCAAAGCCGTCCATGCAGGCCTGCATGGCGCAGATCGGGTCCGCTTCGGTAACCTTCACGATCATGCCTTCCTGGCGCAGGGACTGGGCTGAGCCCTTGCCCACGTCGCCGTAACCGACAACCAGTGCTTTCTTGCCTGACAGCAGGTGGTCGGTGCCGCGTTTGATGGCATCGTTCAGGGAATGACGACAACCATACTTGTTGTCGTTTTTGCTCTTGGTGACGGAGTCGTTCACGTTGACCGCCGGCACTTTCAATGTGCCTTTTTTCAGCATTTCGTAGAGACGGTGCACACCGGTGGTGGTCTCTTCGGTGATGCCGTGAATGCTGTCGAGCATGGCCGGGTAGGTCTCGTGGATGTAGCCGGTCAGGTCGCCACCATCATCCAGAATCATGTTGGCTTCCCACAGCTCGCCGTTGCCGTCGCGACAGGTTTGCTCGATGCACCACATGTACTCTTCTTCGGTTTCGCCTTTCCAGGCAAACACCGGTACGCCGGCGGCGGCGATGGCCGCAGCGGCGTGGTCCTGAGTGGAGAAAATGTTACAGCTTGACCAGCGTACTTCGGCACCCAGGGCGACCAGGGTTTCGATCAGCACAGCGGTCTGAATGGTCATGTGGATACAGCCGATGATTTTGGCGCCTTTCAGCGGCTGCTCGGCACGGTACTTTTCGCGAATGGCGATCAGTGCCGGCATTTCGGTTTCGGCGATATGGATTTCCGAGCGGCCATAGGCGGCAAGGGAAATATCGGCGACTTTATAGTCGGTAAAGGTGTCCGCTTTCGCGTTCATGGTTTTCTCCGTTGGGGTCGGACGTCGAAGGTCGGACGTCTGACGCTAAAAGCTTTCATGCACTTTTCAGTGCCTGGATCAAGTTGTTGAGCATGGCGTAAATGCGGTCAACATCCTGGTTGAGTTTCTCAAGTTCGTCGTGAAAGGCGAGTCGGCTTGAGAGAAAGAGTTGAGTTTCCAACTCCTGCAGTGAGCCTCTGGCGATGTAGAGGAAGCGAACAAAATCCTTGTCGGTTCCCCGGCCTGATCCTTCAGCAATATTTGATGCGACACTCACAGAGGCTCTGCGCATCTGCTGACTCAACCCGAAGCGTTCCTCATCAGGAAAATGTCGGGTGATCAGATAAACCTGTTCAGCCAACTCCATGGCTCCACGCCACACATTGAGGCGCTGATATTTTCGAGACACTTCAGGACCTCCCTGTCCCAAGCGTCCGACGTCAGACTTCTGACGCCCGACTGGTTTTTTTACAGCGCCTTGGCCAGTGCTTCTGCCTTGTCGGTCTTCTCCCAGCTGAACCCTTCACGACCAAAGTGGCCGTAGCTGGCAGTGGGGCGGTAGATCGGCTTGCGCAGGTCGAGCATCTCGATGATGCCGCGCGGACGCAGGTCGAAGTGTTCACGAACCAGATCGACGATGGCGCTATCACTAATCTTGCCGGTGCCGAACGTGTTCACCGAAATGGAGGTGGGTTCGGCCACGCCGATGGCGTAGCTCACCTGGATCTCACATTTGCTGGCCAGGCCCGCGGCGACAATATTCTTGGCCACATAGCGACCGGCGTAGGCGGCAGAACGATCTACCTTGGACGGATCCTTGCCGGAGAAGGCACCGCCACCGTGACGGGCCATGCCGCCGTAGGTGTCCACAATGATTTTACGGCCGGTCAGGCCGCAGTCGCCCATGGGGCCACCGATCACGAAAATCCCGGTGGGGTTCACGTGGTACAGGGTGTCCTTGTGCAGCCATTCTTCCGGCAGCACGGGCTTGATGATTTCTTCCATCACCGTTTCGCGCAGGTCGGCCAGCTTGATGTCCGGGGAATGCTGGGTGGACAGCACCACCGCATCCACGGCCACGGGTTTGCCGTTGTCGTAACGCAGAGTGACCTGGCTTTTCGCATCCGGACGCAGCCAGGGGAGAGTGCCGTTCTTGCGCAACTCGGCCTGACGCTCCACCAGACGGTGAGAGTAGTACACCGGGGCGGGCATCAGGGTATCGGTTTCGTCAGTGGCGAAGCCGAACATCAAGCCCTGGTCGCCGGCGCCCATTTCCTTGTCTTCGGCTTCGTCTACGCCGATGGCGATATCGGCGGATTGCTTGCCGATGCCATTGAGTACGGCACAGCTGGCGCCATCGAAGCCTTTTTCAGAGCTGTCGTAGCCGATATCCAGGATCACCTGGCGAACGATGTCTTCCAGCTCCACGTAGGTGTTGGTGCGCACTTCACCGGCGACCACGGCCATGCCGGTTTTTACCAAAGTTTCCACCGCCACGCGGGCGTGGGGGTCATCCTTGATGATGGCATCCAGAATGGCGTCCGAGATCTGGTCAGCCATTTTATCCGGATGGCCTTCGGACACGGATTCGGAGGTAAAGATGGAATATTCACTCATTGCCGGAGTGCTCCTTGATTACTGGTCTGACGTCGGACGTCAGAAGTCTGATGCTAAAAAACAGAGAGGGTTGGATTTCGTCGTCTGACTTTCGACGTCAGACGTCCGACCCCTCTCCAAGTCATAAAACCTGGAACAATCATCGTGCCCTAATCGAGGCGCTTGAACGTCCTCACCTGCACCTGAAACCCGTTCCGCAGTGCCAGAAACTGGCTTTCCTGCAACTCAAGGCCGGCGCGGCCGGCCCAGTCCACCAGATCGGCTTCATCAAAGCCGAGCCAGAAATCCCCGCAGGTCTCGTGGGCCCAGTGCTGGTCATGCCGACACAGGTCGGTGATCAGCAATGTGCCGCCGGCCTGCAGTTGTGCGGCAGCGGCGCGGATGGCGCTGGCCGGTGCGGGCAGGTGGTGCAGCACCATGTTCAATACCACGGCGTCCACCGTGGGCAGGTTTCTGGCGGCTTGTGGCCAGTCCCCCAGTATTAACTCCACATTTGACCGTTTGGCGACCGTCTTGCGCGCCCGTGTGAGCATGGCCTCGGCATTGTCCAGGCCGATAACCTGTTCAAAATGCCCGGCGAGCTCCAGCAGGAACAGCCCGTCACCGGGGCCAATTTCCAGCACCTGTTTTCCTTCCGGGCTGGCGCGCAACAGCAGCTCGCAGGCCTGTTCGGCATATTGCCCGTACTCGGCGATCAGCTCCTGCTGGGCATCATGCTGTTCGGCGTGCCGGGCAAAAAAGGCGCGGCTTTGCTCTGCCCGTTGTTGCTGCACCTGCTCCAGCCGCGCGGCGACTTCCTGATTGAGGGACCCATCATCCAGCTCGTCCAGCAAGGCGCTGTGAACGGCACCCTCTGCGTCATCCGCCTGGGGCAGGCGACGACGGTAGAAAATGGAGTTGCCCTCACGGCGTTTTTCTACAAGCCCGCCTTTTGCCAGCACCTTGAGATGGTGGCTCATGCCGGATTGCTTCATGGCCATGATCTCGCACAGTTCCAGCACCCCGAAACTGTTCTGGCCCAGCACCTGCAATACCTGCAGGCGTAACGGGTCCCCGGCGGCCTTGAGAAAGCCCGCCAGATGATCGGTCACATCCGGTAGAGAGGGAGCCAGTGCATTCATAATGGCGGAGTCTAGCGTAATCAAAACCTAAATCAAAATAAATTGATATAGATCTCGGTCGGACGTCTGAGGTCTGGGGTCGGACGCCAGGACGGTGCCTTTGCCGGTTTTGCGTCAGACGTCCGACCTCAGACGTCAGACCGTTATTTCATGGCAGGTGCTTCGGGCAGACATGGTTGCTATCCAATACGCGCCGGACATTTGCCCGCAACCCGCCCTTGAGGGACAATAGCGCCCCTTTTCAGCCACCAGTCAGTTTTGGAGCCCTGCATGCCCAGCGCCCCCGCCAGCCGTGACCTCGCCAATGCCATCCGTGCCCTGAGCATGGATGCGGTACAGAAAGCCAATTCCGGGCACCCCGGTGCACCCATGGGCATGGCGGATATCGCCGAAGTGCTGTGGCGCGGTTTCATGCAGCACAACCCGGCTGACCCGACCTGGGCTGACCGTGACCGCTTTGTGCTCTCCAACGGCCACGGCTCCATGCTGCTGTACAGCCTGCTGCATCTGACCGGCTACGGTGTCAGCCTGGACGACATCAAGAACTTCCGTCAGCTGGGCAGCGCCACCGCCGGGCACCCGGAATACGGCGATGCGCCGGGCATCGAAACCACTACCGGCCCACTGGGCCAGGGGATTGCCAACGCAATCCCCTGGCCCAGTGGGCCGGTAGTGGTTTCGATGCCCGG
>NZ_LWFX01000166.1:0-1058 GCF_001635175.1 Alcanivorax sp. HI0083
TCCGCCCAGGCTTGCCCCAGCACCGCCGCATTCAGCTTCTGCCAGGCCAACGGCTCATAGGTGCAACTCAGCTTCGCTTGCGTCTCAATGTAGGCCTTCAACTGTGTGACGGCTTCTTCCAGCGCATCCAGTCGATCCGTTGCATCCGGCTCCAGCGCAAAAGAGGCCTGCTGGCGGTAGGCGTCCAGCAAGACCTGACCACACTCGGCCANGGCAGCCAACTTGGCCAGGCTCACCACACCCAGGCTGATGCCCAGGGCTTTCTCAAGCGACGCCAATTTGTCGGTCAACTGCGCCCCACTGGCTTTCAGGCTGCGGGCGGCACCCACCACCGCTTCTTCCCACTGAGGCCGCCAGTCAAAATTGCTGATCAATGCCAGCGGGTGATCTACCAGATTACCCACAGCCTTGGCCTGAACCGCCAGCAACTCAGCCATTTCACGCAGCTTCTGCAGTTGCGCATCGTCGTGATAGGCCGCATTTGGCCAACTCAGCTTTACCTTGGCAGCCAGGTCGGCATCACGCACCTTCACACCGATGGCATAGTGCGCCGTCAGGCCATTACGGTGGCGTTGATGCAGGGCATTCACCACCCGGTTCAGGCGGTCACGTAGTGTCTTTAGCCGTTCCGCCTCTGCCTTCCAGTCGCTCACCGTAGATTGGGAGGCGCTGTTCCAGGAGGTCCGTAGCTGATCCAGAACATCAGCCTTCCTGGCTTTGTTCGAGTGCAATTCAAGGCAGAAGTGGCCCAGGCCAATATCCTTGAGACGACGGTGCACCACCTCCAGTGCGGCGGTCTTCTCGGACACAAACAGCACCTTCTTGCCTTTGCCCAGCATGTGCGCAATCAGGTTGCCGATGGTCTGGCTCTTGCCGGTACCCGGCGGGCCAATGATGACGAAATCCTTGCCTCTGTCCGCCGTGGCAATGGCCGCCATCTGGGAAGAATCCGCCGGCAACGGCGACAGCAGATCTGCCGGGGTGTATTCCCGATCAATCTCTTTGGGATCAACAAAGCGAATGTCGCTCTCATACGCCTCACGCGGCGTATCCAGCAG
>NZ_LWFX01000167.1:0-805 GCF_001635175.1 Alcanivorax sp. HI0083
CCACTTCCAGCTGGAAGTGGTCGCCGGTTTCCTGGCGGATCAGGGCCACCAGTTCATCGGCGTATTTGATTTCGCTTTGCGCATAACCCATGCCGGAAGGCAGGTCACCACGCAGGGCGACGATGCGGGTGACACCCGCATCCTTATAGCCGTTCACCAGTTCAAGGATTTCTTCCTTGCTTTGACCGATGCAGCTGAGGTGCGGGGCGGTGTCGCCGTGCTGCTCGCGCAGCTTGTTGACCATGTCGCGGGTGTTGTCACGGGTAGAGCCGCCGGCACCAAAGGTGCAGGAAAAGAAAGCCGGGTTTTTGGCCAGCAGCTTCTTCTGCGTGGCCAGTAATTTTTCCTTTCCCTGTTCTGTCTTGGGAGGAAAAAATTCAAAACTGATTCGTTGCATGGGGCTTGCCATTTACGTTTGTCATTGTTGAAAGCGTAGTGCTTTCGATGGCCGGGTCGGACGTCGGAAGTCTGACGCTTTTGGCATCCGACTTCCGGCGTCAGACGTCCGACTTAGTACTTGTAGTGCTCGGGCTTGAAGGGGCCTTCCACGCCGACGCCGATGTAGTCGGCCTGCTCCTGGGTCAGTTTGGTGATCACGCCACCGAAGCCTTCCACCATGTAACGGGCCACTTCTTCGTCCAGCTGTTTGGGCAGCACTTCCACCTTGAGCATTTTTTCTTTCACGGCGTCAGAGTGGTTGGCGTAACCCTGATCGAACAGATACATCTGCGCGAGGACCTGGTTGGCGAAGGAGCCGTCCATGATGCGGCTGGGGTGGCCGGTGGCGTTGCCCAGGTTGACCAGG